>JBICIB010000115.1:0-3698 GCA_043101415.1 Planctomycetota bacterium JB042
CGGGAGGACGGTTCGTTCTCGCCGCTCGACCTCCCCCGGCCGGTCCCGCCGCGGCACGTGCCGGTGGTCACGCTGGAGGGAGGGACGATCGACTTCGAGGGACGCGGCCCGCTCGGCGACGTCCTGCGCGAGGTCCTCTCCGACGACCTCGAGTGGCGGATCGAGAACGAGGGGATCGCGACGTTCCCCGCGCCCGCCCCCTCTCCGATGCTGGTCGGCTTCACCGGAGTCTTCGGCCTCCCCGACGTGGCGCGGGTCGACGTGTCGGGAGGGTACGGCCGCGACGAGTCGTTCCACCTGACGGCGCGCGTCGATCCGATCGACCTGGGGGCGACGTCGTTCCGGGCGGCGCTCCGGCCGGCGCTCCGCGAGTGGATCGAACGGCACGCCCCGGCGGGGACGCTCTCGCTCGAGGTGACGCTCGACACGCCTCCGGGGGCCGAACTCGACATCGACGTCTCGGACGTCCGGGCGACCCTCTCGATGGACGAGGTCCTGGTCCGGCACGCGCTGTTCGACCGCCCGGTCGGGAGGGCGTCGGCGAACCTCGTGTTCGACGGCGAGAACCTCCTCCTCCCGCGGCTCGACCTCGTCGACGGCGAGACGCGATTCCTCGTGCACGGCGAGGTCCGGGACGTCTTCGGCCGGCGCGAGTGGCGGGTCCTCGCCGACACGCAGCGTCTCCCGACCGAGGGTTCGCTCGTGTCGGCGCTGTCCGATCCGATGCTGAAGCGCATCGTCGGCGACTTCGCGCCGGACGGCGTCGTCGCGCTCCACCTCGAGGTCGAGGGGTCGAGCGAGGCCCCCTCGACGGCGCGGTGGCGGGTCGAGGCCGGCGACGCCGGACCGCTCTCCGGGTCGTACGTCGGGCACCCCTCGACGAGACGTCCGGGCCGGATGGTCGGGTTCCCGTACCGGCTGGACGACCTCGACGGCACGGTCAGCGGCGCGGGGCCCCGGGTCGAGATCCGTTCGGTCACCGGCACCCACAACGGCGGGGGCCGCGCGCGCGTCGACGGCTGGGTCGACACGTCGACCGACCCGGAGACGCTCGAGATCCGCGTCCGCGCGGACGGCGTCCCGATCGACGACGAGCTGATCGACGCCCTCGACCACACGGCGCCGGGGGCGCGGGAGATCGTCGAGCGGTTCTCCCCGGAGGCGATCGTCGACGTCGACGTCACCGTCGCCGAGCACGAGGGCGACCCGGACACGCACGTCTCGGGGCGGGTCCGGACGAGCGGCGGGAAGATGACGCTCCGCGACTTCCCGGTGCCGCTGACGGACGTCGACGGGATGGTCGAGATCGAGCGGGACGTCTATCGGGTCGTCCGGTTCACCGGGCGGCACCGCGACGCGTCGGTCTCCGTCGAGGGGGAGGTCGACGCCTCCGACCCGGACGCGATCGGGCTCGACCTCCGGATCTCCGCCCGGGACGTCCGCGCCGACGACGCGGAGATCTGGGCCGCGCTCCGCGCGGTCGTCGAGGAGCGGGGCGGCGAGTTCCCCTCGTTCCTCGACCGGATGCGGCCGCGGGGGAGCCTCGACGTCGACGTCGAGCTGAAGCAGACGCCGGACGGAGAGACGCGGTTCCGCGCCCTCGTCTTCCCGCGCGACGTCGACCTCGTCCCGAGCTGGTTCCCGATCCCGATCGAGGGCGTGTTCGGTCGCATCGTGTTCGGGAACCTCCGGCCCGACGACCCGGGCGACGACCGGTTCCACGTCTTCCTCGAGCACCTGGAGGCCCGGCACGGCGCGGCGAGGGTCACGGCGCACGGGCAGGTCGGCGAGGGGCTCGAGGAGTCGATCACGGTCACCGGACAGGACGTGCGCCTCTCCGCGGCGCTGCTGGACGAGGTCGCCGGGGCGATCGCCGCGGCGGCGGAGAGCGCCTCGGGTCGGAGCGTCGCCCGGGTCCTCGGCGGGCTCGACGCCGAGGGGCGGGTGTCGTTCCGGTACCACCACGAGCCGGCGTCGGGCGACCGGCTCGACCTCGACCTGAACGGCGTCGACTGCCGCGCCGAGATCCTCCCGGACGGCGGCCTGACCGACGTCGTGGGAAGGGTCGCGGTCGACCTGGCGAACGACCGGCTCGACGCGTCCCGGCTGCGCGGGGCGCTCCTCGACGGCCTCGCCGAGGTCCGGAGCGACGCGCTCGTGGTCCGCCTCGACGCGGACCGGATCCGGGCGTCCGGGGACGTCGACCTCGGGGTCCTTCCGTTCGACGCGGGGATCCTGCCGCTCGTGCCGGCGGCGTACCGCGCGTTCCTCTCCTCCCGCCGTCCGGCGGGCTCGATCCGGCTCGCGTTGGACGAGGTCGACGTCGAGCTCCTCGTCGCCGACGACGAGGGGCCTCGGGTCGGGGAGCTCGCGCTGCACGGCACGATCCGCTTCGACGGCTGCCGGTTCGAGATCCCCGTCCTGTTCACGGGGTTCGACGGACGGCTCGACTTCCGGGCGAACGGGAACCTCCGGCAGCCCGGCGGCTTCTCCCTGCGCGGCAGCTTCCAGGACCTCCGGTTGGAGACGTTCGGGCTCTCGTTCGAGGAGCTCGCGGCGGCGCTGGCGATCGACGGCGAGGCGCTCGAGCTGACCGAGGTGTCGGGGCGGCTCGCCGGCGGGAGGCTCCCGGCGCACGGGAACCACCTGCGCGTGGAGACCGGGGCGGGGGGGCGGCTCGCCGGCGCGGTCCGGGTCGAGGACGCCGACCTGCGCCGGCTGCTCGGCGAGATGACGCCCGGGTCGCCCGACGTCTCCGGGCGGGTGCTCGCCGACTTCGCGTTCCACGCGCCGGCCGAGCGGATCTCGGCGCTGGAGGGGGCGGGAGAGGTCCGCCTGACCGACGGGCGGCTGTGGGACCTCCCGGTCTTCGCCGCGCTCTATCGGTTCAGCCTCGGCCTGTTCGTCGGCGAGGACGACCGGCCGACGTTCCGGACCGGGGAGATCGACTTCCGGGTCGCCCAGGGGATGCTGCTGCTCGACCGGTTCGAGCTGAAGGCGCCGGTGACGCTCGCGCCGGTCGGGATGACCGTCCACGGGAAAGGGGTGATCGGACCGACCGGGGTCGACCTCCGCGTCGTCCCGCAGGTGATCGCCTGGCAGCTCCCGCTCCTGTCGCCGGCGATCGACCTCCTGAAGCGGGGGCTCCTGAACTACCGCATCTACGGCCCGCTCGCGAACCCGCGCGTCGCCTACTGGAACGCCGCCGCCGACGTGATGGCGCCGAGCCTCGACGTCACCCGGCTCCCGCGCCTGGCGCCGCGCCGGACCCCCGACTGGGGAGCGCGGTTCTGAGTCCCGAGGGGATCGACCCGCGCGTGCTCCGCTTCGCCGAGTCGGCGCGCGAGGCGGGCGGGCGCGCGTGGATCGTCGGCGGGTGGGTGCGCGACCGGCGGCTCGGGCTCGACCCGAAGGACGTCGACGTCGAGGTCCACGGGCTCGAACCGGCGCGAGTCGAGGAGCTCCTGTCGCGGCTCGGGCGGGTCGACGCCGTCGGGAGGGCGTTCGGCGTCTTCCGCGTCTCCGGGCTCGACGTCGACTTCTCCCTGCCGCGCCGCGACAGCAAGGTCGGACGCGGTCATCGCGGCTTCGACGTGGCGGTCGACCCGCACCTCGGGTTCGAGGAGGCGGCGCGCCGCCGCGACCTGACGGTCAACGCGATGGGGTTCGACCCGCTCACCGGCGAGCTCCTCGACCCG
>JBICIB010000116.1:0-3550 GCA_043101415.1 Planctomycetota bacterium JB042
CGCGGAGACCACGCCGGGCGCATCGCGCGAGGACGTGAGCGGGTCGGAGAGCTCGTCCCTCCTCCGGCCGCCGCCGTTGGGAACGCGAAGACGTTCCCGAACGCGTTCCTAGGACAACAGCTCTGCCAGGTCCTCGCGGGTCATCCCGGCCAGCGGGCCCGCGTCGGCGCGGACGATCGTGCCGGCGAGGTCGCGTTTCCGCTCCTGGAGCTCGAGGACCTTCTCCTCGACCGTGTCCTTCGCGATCAGGCGGTAGGCGAAGACGGCGCGCGTCTGACCGATCCGGTGGGTCCGGTCGATCGCCTGCGCCTCGACCGCGGGGTTCCACCAGGGGTCGAGGAGGAAGACGTAGTCGGCGGCCGTCAGGTTCAGGCCGAAGCCGCCGGCCTTCAGGCTGATCAAGAAGATCCGGCAGTCGTCGTCCTCCTGGAAGCGCGACACCTTCTCCTCGCGCCGCCGCGTGCGGCCGTCGAGGTACTCGTACGCGAGGTCCTCCGCCTCGAGCCGCTTCCGGACGATGTCGAGGAACGTCGTGAACTGGGAGAAGACGAGCGCCTTGTGCCCCTCGTCGACCACCTCGCGGAGCGATTCGAGGAGCGTGTCGATCTTCGCGCCCGGCGCGCCGGCGCGGCGGGCGTCGAGGAGGCCGCGGTGGCACGCCGCTTGCCGCAGCCGGAGCAGCGCCTCGAGGACGTGCATCCGCGACCCCTCGATCCCCTCCTCGTCGACCTGCGAGAGGAGCGAGGCGCGGTAGTGCTCGAGGAGGCCGTCGTACGTCGCGCGTTCCTCCTCCGTCAGCTCGCAGACGACGGTCTGCTCGGTCTTCGCCGGGAGGTCCCGCGCCACCTGCTCCTTGGTCCGCCGCAGGAAGAACGGCCGGAGCGCGCGCGTCAGCAGCTCGCGCGTCTCCGGGTCGGGATCCTTCAGCTGGGCGCCGGAGCCGAGGAAGAGGCTCATCCGGCCGAGCATCCCCGGGTTCAGGAACTCGAACAGGCTCCAGAGCTCGCCGAGGTGGTTCTCGACCGGCGTTCCGGAGAGGGCGAGGCGGTTCGGCGCCTTCAACAGCCGGGCCGCCTTGGAGGTCTGCGTCCGCGCGTTCTTGATCGCCTGCGCCTCGTCGAGGACGACGGTGTCGAACTCGACCTCGCGCAGCCACGGGACGTCGCGCACCAGCGTGCCGTACGTCGTCAGGACGAGGTCCTTCCCCTCGAGCTCCTCCGCGCTGCGGGCCCGGCTCGGTCCGGTGTGCTCGAGGAGCGAGAGCCGGGGCGTGAACCGCGCGGTCTCCCGGCGCCAGTTGAACAGGAGCGAACGCGGCACGACCAGCAGCACCGGCTTCGTCGCCCCCGCGGCGCGGACGCGGTCGAGGAGGGCGAGGACCTGCACGGTCTTGCCGAGCCCCATGTCGTCGGCGAGACAGCCGCCGAAGCCGAACTCGCGCAGGAAGAGGAGCCAGCCGAGCCCCTCCTTCTGGTACGGGCGGAGCTCGCCCTCGAACCGCTCCCCCGGCTCGACCGAAGCGACCCCTTCGAACGCCCGCAGCCGTCGGCGCGCCGAGGCGAACGTCTCGTCGGCGTCGACCGCCGACTCCCCCTCCAGCAGCAGGTCGAGCAGGCCGGCCTGGCTCGAGCGGAACCGGACGGCGTCGCTCTTCGCGTCGCCGAGCGACGAGAGGAGGCCGAACCGGCGCAGCCAGTCCTCGGGGAGCATGCCGACCGTGCCGTCGTCGAGGCGGACCGTGTCCTTCCCCCGCTTCAGCGCCTTCAGCACCGCCGGGAGCGAGACCTTCGCGTCGTCGAACCAGACGTTCCCCTCGACGTCGAACCAGTCGATGCCGGAGGAGACCCGGATCCGGACGTCGCCGGCCGAGCGGTAGCGGCGCCCCTCCGCCTCGACGCGCCACCCCTCGCCGACCAGCGTGCGGACGATCGCCGGCACCTCCGCCTGCCCCACCACGAGGACCGGCTCTCCGCGCGTGAACCCCCACTCGTGCCGGAAGCCGAGCTCCTCGAGCCGGCGGCGGAGCTCCGACTCGCGCTCGCGGTTCCTCCGCAGCACGGCGCCGCGCGACGAGTCGTACGACCGCTCGACCGGTTCGCGCGCCTCGACGCGCCAGCCGTCGTACTCGAACGAGAGGTCGGCGGCGACCGGCTCGGACCCCTTCGCCTTCCGGAGCATCGGACGGAACGCGAGCCACGGCGTCGGGTCGCCGACGCGGTCGGCCAGCGCCATCGTGTCCGGCAGCTCGACCGACGGCAGGTCCGCGGTGGAGAAGAGCTTCTCCAGGAATTCCTCCCGCCGCTCCGGCGCGACGTCGACCGGGCCGGCCCGGCGCAGGACCTCGAGCCAGCGCTCGCCCCGCGGTTCGGCGAGCCGTTCGACCCCGTCCTCGAACACCACGTACCCCGCGCCCGCGACGAGCGACGGCTCGTCGACGCCGACCTCGAGCTCGCCGCGCCGGAGCCGGCCGTCGAGCCGCAGCCCGCCGGCCTCCGTCGCCTCGACGATCAGCCGCAGTCCGAGCGCCGGCCCGTCGACCATCCGGAGCGGACGCTCGACGTCGACGTCCCCCTCCTCGGGGAGGAGATGGCATCGCCCGGAGTCGAGGAAGAGCGGGAGGAGGACCTCGATCAGCTCCGGCGGCGGCCGGAACGGGCCCGCCAGGAGCCGCGCCGCGCGCTCGCCGGCCCGCGCCTCGTCCTCGGGCCGGCGGCAGCCGCGGAGGATCGACAGGATGCGGCGATCGATCGGATCCGGGAGGGTCTCGATCTCCGCCGGGGCGAGGCTCGAGACGCGCGGCTTGCCGAACGCGCCGTTCGACTTCCGCTCCTGCCGGGCGATCTCGACCACGAGGCGACCGTCGCGGACGGTCTTCTCGACGTCGAGGAGGTACAGGAGGCGCCGCTGCGCGGTCCAGGCGAACCGCTCGTACGACGCGGACTCCTTCCCGCCGACCCCCGCCTCGACCGCCGCGAGGACCTTCTCCCACGACCGCCCGCGCGCCTCCAGCCGCTTCCGCTGCGCGTCGCGGATCTCGTCGAGCCGCTGCCCCCGCTCCTCGTCGAACGGATCCTCCGGGACGAGCCGGAGCTCCTCGCGGCGGAGGACCGAGCCGAGGAACCCGCCGAGCTGCGCCTCGAGCACGACCCCCCAGAGGTGCTTGCAGGGGGAGAGGGACCCCGCGAACTCGTCGCACTGGCACCGCCAGGTCAGATCGCGCCCGATCAGCCAGAGCGCGACCTCGTGCTGCGCCCCGCCGTCCTCGACCGTCGCCAGGACGTACTCCGTGTTCCCGTCCTGCAGATCGACGAGGTGCCGCGCATGCACGTCCTCGCCCAGCATCCGCACGCGGGCGGGGATGCGAGGCTCGAGCACGGACGTGAGGGAGCGGGGGGAGGTACGGGCCACGACGGAGGATCATAGGCGCTGGGAGAGGAACGCGTTCGGGAACGTCTGCGCGTTCCCCACGGCGGCGGCCGGAGGAGGGACGAGCTCTCCGACCCGCTCACGTCCTCGCGCGATGCGTCCGTCTGGGTCTCCGCCCGGTTTC
>JBICIB010000117.1:0-4998 GCA_043101415.1 Planctomycetota bacterium JB042
TCCCAAGGAATCGGGTGAGGAAGTCCGAAGCGGGCGAGGCGGGGGACGAGACGGGGAGGTGTCTCCGACCCGCTCACGTCCTCGCGCGATGCGCCCGGTGTGGTCTCCGCTCGGTTTCGAGTCGCGCTGCGGGGTCGCTCTCGGAGAAGCCTCCCCGACTCGTCCCCCGCCTCGCCCGCTTCGGACTTCCTCACCCGATTCCTTGGGATGAAGGGGAATGCGGATGGGGACCCATGAGACGGGGCTGGCGCGGAGTCCTGACGTCGGTGCCAATCCTCCGCGCCAGCGGCCTCTCCCCTGCTCTCCCCTGCTCTCCCTTGCTCTCCCTTGCTCTCCCCTGCTCTCCCCTGCTCTCGTTGCTCTTCTCCCTCTTTCCGTGTCGGTTCTCCTCCCCCGACCGCGTCTCCCCTGCGCCGCCGCACGTGGAGACCTCCGATGAACTCTCGCCTTCGTCCTTTCCTGGCCTTCGTCCTTTCTCTGCTCGCGTTCGGGGAGGCGCGGGCGGGTGGGTTCGAGCCGAACCATCTGTTCGTGTCGTCCTCGCTCGGGAGGGTGTTCGAGTTCGAGCCGGGCGGGGAGTTCGTCCGGTCGATCCAGGTGGCGCCGTTCGGGAGCGGGCTGCGGGGGCTGGTGTTCGGGACGGACGGTCGGCTGTACGTCGCGGACATGGACGGGGACGCGGTCTACGCCGTCGATGCGGACGGGACGAGCCAGCGGATGTGGGACGCGAGCGACGGGCTGAACGATCCGGTCGGGCTGTCGCTCGGCGCGCGCGGGTCGCTCGGCGTCGTGTCGCGCGGGACCGCCTCGCTGGTCGAGTTCACGACCCTCCTTCCGCACTCGCCGCCGCACACCACGACGCCGATCCCGTCGAACGCCTCCGACGCAGTCCTCGACGCCACCGGGGAGCTCGTCGTCACGAGCAACCTCCCGGCCGCCGTGCGTCGGCTCCATCGGAGCGGCGCCGTCGTCTTCAGCGACCTCTCGTCGCTCGGGACGGCCGGCGGGCTGGGATCGTGGTACGGCTTCCTGGTGACGACCGACTACGCGGCCGGCGAGGTCTTCCTGATGTCCCCGACCGGCCTCGGCACACCGCTCTCCCACCCGCAGATCGTCGGCCCGTGGGGGATCGCCGGCTCTCCGACGGGGAACCTCGCCGTCGCGTGCTTCGACGGGGACCGCGTCGTCGAGTTCGCTCCCGACAACACCGTCGTCCGCGTCTTCGAGCACCCGGACCTCGTCGAACCGTCCCACCTCGCGTACGCGCCGTTCCGGTTCGACCTGAAGGTCAAGACCTCCGGATTCCTGAACGGGAACACGCCGACGAAGGCGAAGGACGCGAACGCCCTCCTCCAGTACGCCCCGGGATCGGGCGCCCTCCTCCTCACCAGCGACGCGATCCCCGCCGGCCTCTCCCTCTCCACCGGCGACCGCACGCTCGTCCTCCGCGGCTCCCGCTTCGTGCCGGACGGCAAGACCCCCGTCTTCTGCGGCGCCATCCACCGCACCGACGACCCCATCGCCGGCCGCGTCATGGCCAGGCTCGAACTCCTCTCGAAGACCGACGCGATCGGCGCGACCGTCGTGAAGAAGGTGAAGGGGACGCTCGAGATGGCGGGAGCGCTGGGGACGTTCACCGCGAAGGTGAAGACGAAGAAGTGAGAGGGGGGAGCAACGAGAGCAGGGGAGAGCAAGGGAGAGCAGGGGAGAGGCCGCTGGCGCGGAGGACCGACACCGACGTCACGACTCCGCGCCAGCGTGCCCATCGGTCCCCTCCGCATTCCCCCCTACCCCCACCATGGAATCGGGTGAGGAAGTCCGAAGCGGGCGAGGCGGGGGACGAAGGAGGGATGAGGCTCCGAGAGCGACCCCGCAGCGCGACTCGAAACTCCGCGGAGACCACGCCGAACGCATCGCGCGAGGACGTGAGCGGGTCGGAGAGCTCGTCCCTCCTTCGTCCCCCGCCGTGGCGCACGCGCAGACCTTCCCGAACGCGTTCCATGAAAACGGCAACTCCCCTGGCCCGACCGCTCTCGGAACGAAGATGGGCACCCTTCTCGTGAATCCGAAATAGGCCAGGGGAGCCCCGTTCTTTCGATTGTCGACGGGTGCCGTCACAAACGACGTGCCATCGCCGACGAGCGGGGCGCCTCGCTCTCCAAACCGGCTCTGCGGACCCGTTTGCTTCGTCTCGCGCCGACGCTACGATCTCCGGATTCGTCGCCGTGGGCGACCTTCGACTGTGCGAATCCGGCACGACCGTCCGAAAGACGACCATGTATCCGATCCTCGGAGAACCGTTCGGCTTCAAGATCCGCTCGTTCGGCGTGATGGTCGCGCTGGCGTTCGTGGTCGCGCTCTGGGTCGCGAGTCGACACGCGCGGCGCACGAAGCAGGTCGACCCCGAGGCGATCGGCGACCTGCTGATGTGGGTCATGGTCGGCGGGATCCTCGGCGCGCGCGTCCTGTACTGCATCGTCCACTGGAAGGACCAGTTCGCGCACCAGCCGCTCGAGGTGCTGAAGATCTGGAAGGGCGGGCTCGTCTACTACGGGGGGTTCCTCGGCGCGTTCGTCGCCGGCTGGTTCTTCACGAAGAAGAGGAAGATCGACTTCGTCACGCTCGGCGACATCTGCATGCCCGCGGTCTTCCTGGGGCAGGCGGTCGGCCGGATCGGGTGCTTCCTGGTCGGGGACGACTACGGCAAGCCGGCTCCGGACCTGCCGTGGGCGGTGACGTTCCCCGACATCCCCGAGTCGCTCCTCCCCCAGGCGCTGCGCGGCATCCCGCTGCACCCGACGCAGCTCTACATGCTGCTGCAGGCGTTCGTCATCTTCCTGATCCTCGCGTTCGTCGCGAGACGCCAGTCGTTCCGCGGCCAGGTCTTCTACCTGGCGCTGATCCTCTATCCGATCGGCCGTTCGATCTGCGAGGTCTTCCGCGGCGACAACGTCGAGCGGGGGATCTACCACGGCCTCTCGACCTCTCAGTGGATCTCGATCCCGCTCTTCCTCGTCGGCATCGTCGGGTTCACGATCGCGGCAAGACGACGCGAGCCGCTCCGGCCGGCGTCCGCACCCGATCCAGGGCCCGCCTGATCGTGCGGTAGAGCTCCAGCGTGTCGAGCGGAGCCCCGAGCAACGCGAAGTACTTCTTCTTGTCCCCCCGGTGGGACGCGATCCGGCTCGCGCGCGCCACGCCGACGATCGGCAGACGAGGCGCGAGCTCGCGAACCTCGTCGACCAGCTTCGACGCCGCATCCGCCTCGGGCGACTGCGACGGGGACGTGAAGACGACGAACGCGAGGTCGTACTTCCTACGGCGGAGGTGGACGCGGGCCTGCTCGAGGTCGACGGAGTCGCACTCGACCTCGAACGCATGGACGGCGGCGAGGATGGTGTCGCAGACCGATCGGTCGACCGCGGCGATCAAACAGCGCAAGATGCAGCTCCCTGGGCGTCGGTCGCTCCGTCGTCCCCCTCGCCCCCCATCGACGCCGGGAACCCCCGACTTGAGCGGAAGAGCGCCGAGACGATGATCGTGGCCGGAATCGACGAGGCGGGGTACGGCCCCCTCCTGGGACCTCTGGTCACCGCCCTCGCCGCGTTCTCCGCCCCCGCGGGGGCGCGGGACGACCTCTGGCGCGCGCTCCGTCCCGCGGTCCGCCGCCGTCCCCCGGAGCGCGGCGCCTGGCGCGCCCTCCCGGTCGTCGACTCGAAGGAGCTCCACCGCGGCGGGAAGGGGTTCGCGGACCTCGAGACCGTGGCCCTCGCGTTCTCCGCGCTGGCGTCCGCCGACGGCCGCCCGCCGGAGACGGTCGGCGCGTTCCTCGGGCGGCACCTCGCCGGCGGCCCGCTCCCGACCGCCCGGTACCCGTGGTACGGAAGTGCGCTGCTCGAGCGGCCGCTCCCTCGTCGGGCGGACCCGGCCCGGATCGCTCGGGAGGCGGGCCGACTGCGGCGCGCCGCCGGGCGCGCCGCGGTCGGGGTGGTCCGCATCGCCGTCCGCCCGCTCCTGGTCGAGGAGTTCAATCGCCGCGCGGCGCGGTGGGGCACGAAGGCGCGGGTGCTGTTCGACCTGAACGTCGAGCTGCTCGAGGACCTCCGGCGGCGGGCCGCGGCGCCGTGGCGGGTCCGGTGCGACCGACACGGCGGCCGGCGGCGGTACGTCGAGCTGCTCGACGGAGCGTTCCCGTTGGAGGGGGTGACCGTCCTCGGCGAGGCGCGCGAGCGCTCGCGCTATCGGGTCGGCCCCGCGGCGACCGGCCTCGAGCTCGACTACGTCGTCGGGGGCGAGCGGCAGGGGATGGAGGTGGCGCTCGCGTCGATCTTCGCGAAGTACGTCCGCGAGCTGTTCGTCGGCGCGTTGAACGACCACTTCCGCGGGCGCATGGCCGATCTCCGCCCGACCGCCGGGTACTGGAGCGACGGCCTGCGATTCCTCGAGGATCTCGACCGGGCCCGGGTGTTGACGGAAGACGAGCGCCGCCTGCTCGTCCGAAGCCGATAGAGTCCGACCATCATGCCGTCCCGAATCCGCACCGTGCCCGCGCCCGTCTCGCTCGTCCCGATCGTCGCCCTCCTCGCGGCGTGCGCCGCCCCGCCCGCGCCCCCGGAGGTCCGGACCAGCGGCGCGCTGGCGGCGGACGAGACCGGACGGCTCTCGTTCGCGCCCCACCGGGCCGAACGGGTCGCCCTGACCGACGGCCTCTGCTTCGTCGCGTGCGGGGAGGGCGGGGTCCGGATCGTCGACGTGACCGACCCGGGCGCGCCCGAGCTCCTCGCGACGATCGACGACCTCCGCGCCGACGCGGTGGCGTTCGCCGAGGACCAGCTGTTCGTGATCGGAATCGAGTCCGGCCTCTTCTCGGACCGGGCGACGCTCACGGCGATCGACGTCGTCGACCCGCGGCTCCCCGGCGTGCGCCGGACCGCGACGTTCCCGATCGACGCCCCCGCGCTCTCGCTGTCGGCCGAGGGAGAGATCGGAAGAGCGTCG
>JBICIB010000118.1:0-8476 GCA_043101415.1 Planctomycetota bacterium JB042
GAACCTCGCGATCGAGCGGTACGTCCTCCCGCGGGACGAGGCGCTGAAGTGGGCGGAGGAGCACGGGCAGCAGTTCAAGGTCGAGCTGATCCGCGACCTCCCGCCGGACGAGGAGATCTCGTTCTACCGCCAGGGAGACTTCACCGACCTCTGCTCCGGTCCCCACATGCAGCGGACCGGCAAGCTCGGCCGCGGCTTCAAGCTGATGAAGGTCGCGGGCTCGTACTGGCGGGGCGACGAGAGCCGCGAGCAGCTGCAGCGGATCTACGGCACCGCGTGGTTCTCGCCCGAGGACCTCGCCGCGCACCTCGAGCGCCTCGAGGAGGCGAAGAAGCGGGACCACCGGAAGCTCGGCCGCGAGCTCGACCTCTTCTCGTTCCACGAGGAGGCGCCGGCGATGCCGTTCTTCCACCCGCGCGGCGCGTTCGTCTACAACCGGCTGGTCGACTACGCGCGGGAGCTGTTCGAGGAGTGGGGGTACGACGAGGTCGTGACGCCGCAGATCCTCGACGTCGACCTCTGGCACCGCTCGGGCCACTACGCGAACTACCGCGACGCGATGTACTTCGGGACGTTCGACGAGAACTCCGAGGGAGAGCCGGACTTCGCCGAGCCCTCGGTCGCCGTCAAGCCGATGAACTGCCCGACGCACTGCCTGATCTACGGCACCGGCAAGAAGTCGTACCGCGACCTCCCGATCCGGTACGCCGACTTCGGGCGGCTGCACCGGTACGAGCGATCCGGGGTGACCGCGGGGCTGCTCCGCGTCCGGAGCTTCGCGCAGGACGATTCGCACATCTTCTGCCGGCCCGACCAGATCGGCGCCGAGGTGACGAGCGTCACCCGGATGATCCTCGACTGCTACCGCACGTTCGGGTTCGAGGACGTTCGGATCTACCTCTCGACCCGGCCGGAGAAGTCGATCGGCTCGCCGGAGCTCTGGGAGCGCGCCGAGGCGGCGCTCGAGGGGGCGCTCCGGGAGATGGGGGTGGAGTTCGAGGTCCAGCCGGGGGAGGGGGCGTTCTACGGTCCGAAGATCGACTTCTCGGTCCGGGACGCGCTGAAGCGGGAGTGGCAGCTCGGCACCTGCCAGCTCGACTTCAACCTCCCCGAGCGGTTCGACCTGAAGTTCACGACCCAGGACGACACCCTGGAGCGGCCGGTGATGGTCCACCGGGCGATGCTCGGGTCGCTCGAACGGTTCCTCGGCGTGCTGATCGAGCACACCGGAGGCGATCTGCCGCTCTGGCTCGCGCCGGAGCAGTGCCGGGTCTTCTCGATCACCGACGCCCAGGAGGCCCGCGTCCGGGAGGTCGTGGCGCTCCTCCGGAAGGCCGGGGTCCGCGCCGAGGCGGACGTGCGGAACGAGAAGATGGGGCTGAAGGTGCGGGAGGCGACTCTTGCCAAGGTCCGCTACCAACTTATAATCGGCGACCGCGAACTCGAGCGCGGGACGGTCGCGGTGCGCCATCGCACCGACGGCGATCTCGGTGAAATGGACCTGGAGTCTCTCCAGGCCCTTTTGCTTCAACAGGTTCGAGATCGCGTGTAGATCAGGTGGTCGGGGTTCCGGTCGTGTCGGCCGGAGCGTTCCCCGCCACGGGATTCCATCAGGAACGGAGGAACCGGTTACGGCTCAGCTCCATCAGTATCGGGTCAACTACCAGATTCGCATTCCCGAGATCCGTCTCATCGACGAGACGGGCGAGCAGGTCGGCGTGGTGGCGACGGAGATGGCTCTCCGGCGCGCCGAGGACGCCGGGCTCGACCTCGTGGAAGTGGCTCCCGAAGCTCGACCTCCCGTGTGCAAGATCATGGACTACGGGAAGTTCAAGTATCAGCAGAAGAAGCGGGAGCACGAACAGCGGAAGAAGTCCCACGCCACTCAGCTCAAGGAAGTGCGGATCCGTCCGAAGATCGACAAGCACGACCTCGACTTCAAGCTGAACCGGGCGCGAGAGTTCTTGGAGGCCGGCCACAAGGTGCAGTTCAACATGCTGTTCCGCGGCCGGGAGATGGCGCACCAGGATCTGGGGCGCGCCGTCATGGCGAAGGTCGTCGAAGCCCTCGAGGAAGTCTCGAAGGTCGAGCGGCCGGCCCGGATGGAAGGTCGCCGGATGACCCTCCTCTTGACACACAGGTGATCCGCCGCGGGGCGGACGAGGATTCGAGATGGCGAACAAGGTGAAGCCGAAGACGAAGAAGGCGCTCGCGAAGCGCTTCAAGCTCACCAAGAGCGGCAAGGTGAAGCGTCGGAAGGCGGGCCTCGGGCACCTCTGCTCGCACAAGTCGGGCAAGAGGAAGCGTCATCTGCGGAAGCCCGGCTTCGTGCAGGGCAAGACCGCGAAGACCTACGAGATCCTCCTCGCGCCGGGTCGCTGAAGCGCCCCGGCCGAACGAGCACGAATCGACGGAGACTGAATCATGGTGCGAGCCAAGAACGGCCCCGCCAAGCTGGCCCGCCACAAGCGGGTGTTGAAGGCCGCCAAGGGTTACCGCGGCGCGCGGAGCAAGCAGTACCGGACCGCGAAGACCCAGCTCCTGCGCTCGGGTTGGTACGCGTACCGCGACCGCCGGCAGCGGAAGCGCGACATGCGTCGCCTCTGGATCATCCGCATCAACGCGGCCGCCCGGGCGCGCGGGATGCGCTACGGCGAGCTGGTCCACGGCCTGAACAAGGCCGGGATCGCGCTCGACCGGAAGCAGCTCTCGGAGATGGCGATCCACGACGCGGCCGGCTTCGACGGAGTCTGCGAGCAGGCGAAGGCCGCGCTCTCGTCCTGACGTGACCGACGATCTGAACCGCGAGCTGGAGCGGGCCGTCGAACGAGCACGGTCCGCTCTTTCTTCCGTCTCGACCCTGGACGACCTCGAGGCGCTCGAGACCCGCGTCCTCGGCCGGAAGGGCGAGCTGACGGGGATGCTGCGCCGGATCGGGACGCTCCCGCCGGAGGAGCGCGGTCCGTTCGGACAGGCGGCGAACCGGGAGAAGAGCGCGCTCGCCGAAGCGGTCGAGGCGCGCCGGGAGGAGCTCCGGAACGCGAGTCTCTCCGGGGTGCGCGACTTCGACCCGACGACGCCCGGGGTCCGCCCCGCGCGCGGCCACCAGCACCCGGTGCTGGCGATCCGGCGGGAGATCGAGGAGATCTTCCTCTCGATGGGGTTCCTCGTGCTCGACGGCCCGGAGGTCGAGACCGAGCACTACAACTTCGAGGCGCTGAACATCCCCGGGCACCACCCGGCGCGCGACATGCAGGACACGTTCTGGCTCGAGACCGCGCCGGACGTCAGCTTCGTCATGCGGACGCACACCTCGCCGATGCAGGTGCGCGCGATGGAGCGGTTCGGCGTGCCGATCCGCGCGGTCGTGCCGGGGCGCGTCTACCGCAACGAGACGTGCGACGCGACGCACGAGGCGACGTTCCACCAGGTCGAGGGGCTGGTCGTCGACCGCGGCATCTCGGTGGCGCACCTGAAGGGGGTGATGGGGGCGTTCCTCGGCCGGCTGTTCGGCCGCGAGGTGACGGTGAGGCTCCGGCCGCACTACTTCCCGTTCGTCGAGCCGGGCTTCGAGCTCGACTTCCAGTGCGTCCACTGCGAGGGGGCCGGCTGTTCGGTCTGCAAGCGCACCGGCTGGATCGAGATGCTCGGCTGCGGGATGGTCCACCCGCGCGTGCTGGAGGCCGGCGGGGCCGACCCGGAGGAGTTCACCGGCTTCGCGTTCGGCGTCGGCATCGACCGTCTCGCGATGATGCGGCACGTCATCGAGGACATCCGCCACTTCCACGCCGGCGACCTCCGCTTCTTCGAGCAGTTCTGACCGCCCGCGCGCCGCGCGCGCCGTTCGCCCCGAAGGGACCCGACCGATGTGGATCTCCCTCTCCTGGCTCGGTGACTTCGTCGACCTCGGATCGAGGACGCCGGAGGAGATCGCCGACGACCTCACCATGAAGACCGCGCTGATCGAGGCGGTCGAGCGGCGAGGGGCGTTCGGCGAGGACGTCGTGATCGGCGAGGTCCTCGAGCGGAGCCGACACCCGAACGCGGATCGCCTGAACCTCTGCGTCGTCGACGTCGGCGAAGGAGAGCCGCTTCAGATCGTCTGCGGCGCGCCGACCGTCGACGCCGGCCAGACCGTCGCGGTGGCGAAGGTCGGCGCGGTCCTGCCGGGGGACTTCAAGATCAAGAAGTCGAAGATCCGCGGGGTCGCCTCCCACGGGATGATCTGCTCCGAGTCGGAGCTCCGGCTCGGGGAGGACCACGACGGCATCATGGTCCTCGAGGAAGGCCTGGAGGTCGGCTCGCCGTTCGAGCGCGTCCGCGGTGTCGCCGACGTCGTGCTCGAGATCGACAACAAGTCCGTGACCCATCGCCCCGACCTCTGGGGGCACGAGGGGTTCGCGCGCGAGCTCGCGACGATCTACGGCCTCGAGTTCCGGGCGGCGCCGGTCGACGCGTCGCTCCGGGCGGGGTCGGGGCCGGTCGACGTCCGGATCGAGGCGCCGGAGCTGTGCGGGCGGTACCACGCGGTGGTCGCGAAGGGGCCGTTCGGCGGCCGGGCGCCCGGGTGGCTGCGGCGGCGCCTGTCGCACTGTGGTCTCCGCCCGATCTCGCTCGCGGTCGACCTCTCGAACTACGTCATGCTGGAGATCGGGCAGCCGACCCATCCGTTCGACGCCCGGACGCTCCGCGGCGGCGTGATCCGGATCCGGCGGGCCGAAGAGGAAGAGGCGATCGTCACCCTCGACGGCGAGGAGCGGCGCCTCCCGCCGGACGCCTGCGTCATCGCCGACGGCGAGCGGGCGGTCGCGGTGGCCGGCATCGTGGGAGGGGCGGAGAGCGGCATCGAGGCCGACACGACCGACCTCGTGCTCGAGGCGGCCTGGTTCGAGCCGATCGCGGTCCGGCGGACGTCGACGGCGCTCGGGCTCCGGACGGACGCGCTGGCCCGGTTCGAGAAGCACCTCGACCCGGACCTGTGCGAACGCGCCGTGCGCCGGTTCGCGACGCTGCTGCGAGAGGTCGCCCCGGACGCGGAGGTCGCGCCCGAGTTCGTCGCGGCGGGGGAGACGCGTCAGGCGCCGCGGAAGGTCGTCCTCCGGCCCGCCCGCTGCCGGGCGAAGCTCGGCGTCGACCTCGCGGCGGACGACATGGCCCGGATCCTCACCGCGCTCGGCTTCTCGGTCGCGCGGGCGGGGGACGACCTCGCGGTCGAGGTGCCGCCGTTCCGGGCGACGAGGGACGTCGACGGCGAGGACGACCTGATCGAGGAGGTCGGGCGGATCCACGGGTACGACGCGATCGAGCCGACGCTCCCCGAGGTCGCGTGCGGGCCCGTCGAGCTCGAACCGGTGACGACGGCGTGGAGGAGGGCGGGGCGAGCGCTCCGGCTGCGGCTCGGGTTCACCGAGGTGCTGTCGTATCCGTTCGTCGACGACGACGTGCTCGCGCGCGCCGGCCTCGCCGACGACGGGCCGGCGTTGGAGCTTCGGAACCCGCTGCAGGCGACGGCGCGGCGGCTCCGCCGGTCGCTCGTCCCGTACCTGCTCGAGTTCGTCGACCGGAACGTGAAGTCGGTCGAGGACGTCCGCTTGTTCGAGTGCGGCCGAGTCTTCCTGCCGAGCAAGGACGCGGCGGCGTCGCCGGTCGAGCCGCTCCACCTCGGGGCGGCGTGGGGCGAGCGGTCGACGCGGCCCGGCGATTCGGGCGGCGCGTTGCGGCGCCTCCGGGGTGCGCTGGAGGAGGTGTTCGACGCCGTCGGCCGGTCGTTCGAGGCGTGCGCGGCCGACGAGGCGTCGCGCGCGGCGTGGATGCATCCGACGCGCTCGGCGACGGTCCGGTGCGGCGGGGGCGAGGTCGGCCGCTTCGCGCAGGTCCACCCGAGGATCGCCGACCGGTTCGGCTGGCGAGGAGAGGTGGCGCTGCTCGAACTCGACCTGAGCGCGGTCGTCGAGGCGCCGGCGCACGCGCGGCCCTACGCGCCGCTCGCGCGGCACCCGGCGGCGACGGTCGACGTGTCGTTCGTGGCGCCGTACGACGTCACGTATCGGGCGGTCGTGGAGGGGCTGACGTCCGTCTCCAAGCGGCTCGAGCGGATCGACCTCGTCGACGAGTACGCGGGGGAGGGGCTGGACGAGGGGGCGAGGAGCCTGACCCTCGGGCTCCGCTTCCGCGGCGCGGACCGGACGCTCACGGACGAAGAGGTGACGAAGGAGCTCGGCCGGGTGCGCGCGCGCATCGAGGAGCTCGGCGGTCGGGTGCGCGGCTGACGAGAGTCGTCCGGGTTCGGTTGCCGCCCCTCGGCGCGAGGGCTACAGTTCGGTCGAGACATGCCTCTGCTGTGTTCGTGACGGACGTCAACAAGGCGAACCTAAGTATCCGATGACGGGAGCCGACATCGGCTCGGTGGATCACCCTGCGGTCCGAGGGCCGATCGTGAGCAAGCCGACCTGAGGCGCCCACCTACCACTCGGGTTTCGCTTCGACTCCTCCGCACGGCACGAGTGGAGGTCTCATTCGCTGGAGGGCTCGGGACCCGTTCCGAGCCCTCCGCCACGTCTCGGACCGCCGCTGTCGCTTTGAAACGCGCGCCCGATGCGGCATGCTGGACCGGCCGATCCGGCCGGCCGTCGCGGGAGTCCGAGATGCGTGATCTGTTCGTTCTGTTGCTGTTGGCGGGGGGCGTCTACCTGGGCCTCCGCCAGGTCGGGTGCGTGGGCGCGGCGGACGAGCCGCCGGCGGCCGCGGCCGAGGAGGGCGCGCTCGAGGCGCCGGTCGAGACGTCGACGGACGCGGGGCGAGGGACGGAGGCGCGAGGCGCGGCACCGGAAGCGGGCGCCGGCGCTCCCGCGGCGACGACGGCGGACGAGAAGGCGCGGGGAGTGGTCCAGGCGGAGCTGAACGCGCTGCTCGAGGGGCGCGAGCTCGAGGACCCGGACGCGCTCCGGGCCGCGGCCGGGCGCTCGGGCCGGGTCGGGGCCCTCGCGACGGCGGTCCTCGACGCCCGCACGGCGAACCCGAAGCGGCGCTGGCTCGGGCTGTCCCGGATCGCGGCCGATGCGGCCCTCGCTCCCGAGGCGCGGCGGAAGCTGCTGGAACGGATCGACGGCGCGGCGCGGAAGGCGCTCTACGCGCCGACCGAGAGCGTGGCCGAGACCGTGCGTGGGGGGGACTCGCTGGTCCGGCTCCAGAAGCGCTTCCGGGGGGACCACGGGGTGATCGTGCCGATCGGGGTGCTCCGCTGGCTGAACGGCGTCTCCGGCGATCTGATCCACCCCGGGGAGGAGATCCGGGCGCCGAGCGCGCCGATGACCCTCCGGGCCTCGAAGAGCGGCTTCTGGCTCCGCCTCCAGGTGGGGGACGGCATCGTCCGGGAGTTCCCGATCGGCATCGGGAGACAGGACAAGACGCCGGCCGAGACCTTCGTGCTGAGGCGGCCCCTCGAGCATCCTCCGTGGAAGGACCCGGAGAGCGGGAACCTCTACCACTACGGGGATCCGGAGTACGCCATCGGCACCCGGTGGATCGGCTTCGAGCCGAACGGACCGCACCGCGGCCTCGGGATCCACGGGACGAACGAGCCCGAATCGATCGGGACGGCCGCCTCGCTCGGCTGCATCCGGCTCCGGAACGCCGACGTGGAGGCGCTGGCCGAGCTGGTCGCCGAGGGGATGACCATCGAAATCGTGGAGTAGCCCGAAGTCCCGGCCGGGAGGGGGCTTGCGAAGGGAAGAAAAACGTGAACCGGTCGCTTGATTCGTGTCCGGTCCCACGTAGAGTAGCGCCCTTCGCCTCGAGCGTGAAAACGCCGCGCGGCGATGGCGGTTCCCAGGAGACCGCAGCCGGTTCCGACCGGCGAGGCTCCCGAGAAAAAGTCATCAACGCTGGTTGAATCGAGTGTTGCGAAGCCTAAGATGCTTCGCCCGCTCGAAGAAACTCGAGCGGACCGGTGGATGCGACACCGGCGCAAGTTGATCTTTGAAAAGTAGATAGCCTGCTCAAATTGAGCGTACGTGTGAGATGCCCTGCCCTTTGGGCAGCACATCAATGCGAGGGCCGGCGACTTCTTCGTGAGGTTCGGATTCGTCCGGACAGCGCGAGGCGGATCGGTCGGCTCGTCAAACTCTCAAGTCTTCAACGCAAGACGAATACATGAAGGGTTTGATCCTGGCTCAGAGCGAACGGTGGCGGCGTGGATTAGGCATGCAAGTCGCACGAGAAAGCTTGGCTTCGGTCAGGCGAGTAGAGTGGCGAACGGGTGAGTAATGTATGGATAACCTACCTCCGACTTCGGGACAACAGCTGGAAACGGCTGCTAATACCGGATAGCCCCAGTAGAAGGTACTTCGGCTGGGTAAAGGTGGCAACACTGGTCAGAGAGGGGTCCATATCCCATCAGCTTGTTGGTGAGGTAACGGCTCACCAAGGCGACGACGGGTAGCCGACCTGAGAGGTTGATCGGCCACATCGGGACTGA
>JBICIB010000119.1:0-2877 GCA_043101415.1 Planctomycetota bacterium JB042
TCCTCGGCGTCGGTCGCGACCGCGACGGCGAGGACGAGGCCGAGCGCGCCGATCACCGCCCCGCCTCGGCGGCGGCCCGGCCGATCCCGAAGAGTCCGGCGTAGAGCGCCGGGACCACGAGCAGGACGACGAGGGTCGAGACGACGAGCCCGCCGATGGTCGCCGTGGCGAGCGGCTGCCACATCGGTCCGCCGGAGCGGTGAAGGACGACCATGCTCGCCAGCGCGCAGAGCGTGGTCAGCAGGATCGGCCGCAATCGCTCCGCGGCGGCGTCGACGAGCAGGGCTCTCCGATCGTCCTCGGGCCCCGCCTCCGCGAGCCGCGCCCGCACGCTCGCCAGCAGGACGATCGCGTTGTTCACGACGATCCCCGCGAGGGCGGTCATCCCGACCAGCGTCATGAAGCTGAACGGCTCGCCGGTCACGCCGAGACCGAACGCGACGCCCGCGAACGCGACCGGGATCGTGAGGAGCGTCAGGAGCGTCTCCCGGATCGACTGCGACTGCAGGAGCAACAGCACCAGCACGAGCAGCAGCGCGAGCGGCACCTCGTCGAGGAGCGCCCGGTTCGCGCGTTCGGCGGAGGCGGAGATGCCCCGCACCGACGCCTCGACGCCGGGGAACGCCGCCTCGACCTCCGCCAGCTCCCTCGCCACGTCCTCCTCGAGCCGGAGCCCGCGTCCCTCGTCCGGCGCGTCCGCGAGGACGGTGATCGCCGGCCGTCCGCCGCGCCGCACGCGCGCCGGCGACTCGAGGCGTTCCTCGACCCTCGCCACCTCGTACAGGACCGCCGGGTCTCCCTTCGCCGGCCAGACGTACGCGTCCTCCAACGCCTCCTCCCGGTCGTCCCGATCGCTCCGCGCGCGCAGGACGACCGGACGGCGTCCGCCTCGCCCGTCCGGGAGGTCGAACACCGGCAACCCGACGACCGCCGTGTGGATCGCCGCGGTGACGTCCGCCGCCGTCAGGTCGCTCTCGGCCAACGCGACGCGATCGAGCGACACGCTCCGCTTCCGGATCGGCGCGCCCCAGTCGTGGTGGACCAGCGTCCCCCCGCGGAGACGGACCCGCTCCGCCACGTCGTCCGCCGCGCGCCGGAGCGTCTCCTCGTCCTCCCCGCGCAGCTCGACCTCGACCGGCCACTCGAGCTCCGCGCCGAGGCGGACCGGACGGAGGCGGACGCGCGCCTCGGCGGACGCCTCCTCCATCCAGTCCAGCAGCGCGGTCTCGAGCCGCGACGGATCCCGACCGGGGTCGAGCCGGAGGAGGACGTGCGCGGTGTGCGGGGAGAGCCGGACGACCGGGAGGCTCGCCTGGAACCGGGGCGCCGAGCGCCCCAGGAACGAGACCGCGCCCGCGAGCGCGCCGTCCGGCGCCGCCCGTTCCGCGTCGAGCCGCGCCTCGAGCGACGCCAGCGTCTCCGCCGTCCGATCGAGCGTGTCGCCCGCCGGCCGCTCGATCTCGATCGACCAGAGCGGGCGCGCCGACGCGGGGAAGAAGATCCGGTCCGCCTCGACGAACGTCCGCCACCCGATCGCGCCGAGGACGAGCACGATCAGGACGGCGAGGCTCGGCGCGCGGACCGACGCGCCGAGGAGGCGGCGGTACGCCCGCTCCACGACGCCGGAGCGCCTCCCCCCCGGCCGCGGGGCCCCGCGCACGAGGACGGGCGTGACCGTGAACGCGAAGACGAGCGACACTGCGAGCGTCGCGAGGACGACCCAGAAGAGGGACCGGACGTAGTCGCCGATCACGTCGTCGGTCCGCGCGACCGGGAGGAACCCGAGCGCCGTCGTCGCCGACGCCGCGGCCAGCGGTCCCTTCAGGGCCGCGAGCGCCCGTCCGACCGCGGCCGGCCGGTCGAGCCCCTCCTCGCCGTGCCTCTGGACCCGCTCCGCCATCACGACGTGGTTGTCGACGAGCAACCCGAGCACGAGGACGAAGCTCGACAGCGTCACGACGTCGAGCGAGAGGCCGCCGAGCGACAGGAGCCCGACCGAGGTCAGGACGACCGCCGGGACGAGCAGCGCGACCGCCGTCCCGGTCCGGAGCCCGAGCGCCATCACGAGGAGGACGAGGATCAGGACGAAGCTCTGCCCGAGCGCGGCGCCGAACCCGTCGACCTCCTCCCGGACGGCGTCCGCCTGCAGCGCCACGACCTCCGCCCTCGCCGCGGGAGACGAGAATCCGGCCACCTCGGCCCGGACCGCGGCCCCGAACGCGGCGAGCGACGCGTCGGCGGACCGGGTCACCGCCAGCGCGACGGCCGGCCGCCCCTCGGCGCGGACCCGCTCGAGGACCGGACGGAGCTCGACCGTCTCCACGTCGAGGAGGCGCGACACCGCCACCGGGTCGCCGTCCGCCGGATCGCGGATCTCGAGCGCCTCGAGCGCCGCTCGGCCGTCGAGCCGCGACCGCGCTTCGAGCGGGACGATCCGCCCCTCCTCCGACCAGTACGTCCCGGGAGCGGTCAGGTGGTGCGCGCGGAGGAGCTCCCGCAGCTCGAGCGGGGTCACGCCGGTGTCGACCAGGTCGCGGTCGTCGTACGTCAGGCGGATCGCCTCGCGCGGCCGGCCGATCACCTCGACCGTCGCGACCTCGCTCCGCCGCCGGAGTTCCCGCGCCAGGCGTTCCCCCGCGTCGACGGCCGCGGCCGTCTGGTCCCCCTCGGCCGCGACGACGAGGACCGCCTCCGCGAGCGGGTCGTCGAGGCGGCGCAGGTGCGGCCCCTTCAGCCCCACGAAGCTCTCCGCGAACTCCTCGCGCAACCGCTCGAGCCGCTCGTCGATCGTGAGGAGTTCGCGGAGAGCTTCGTGGGGCTGAAGGGGCCGCACCTGCGCCGCCTCGACGACCCGCTCGCGGAGGCGGTCCTCGTCGT
>JBICIB010000120.1:0-7557 GCA_043101415.1 Planctomycetota bacterium JB042
GTCCCGGAGAAGACGACCGCGAACGGGGCGGCGGGGTCGATCCAGAGCGGACCCTCCCAGCCGGGGACGTCGACGACGGCCGGCCTTTTCGAGGCGAGCACCAGGACCGGCGACGAGGGCGGGGCGTTCGCGACGACCAGGGAGACCACGTACCCGACGATGGGCGCGCCGTTCAGCAGGAGCGCCGGCTCCACCTGCGGCGGCGTGACGTGGACGCTCCCGGAGAGGTCGACGGCGCCGGCGAACGTCACGCCGCTCGACGTCACCGTCGCCTGCGACGCCCGCATCGCGTGCCCCGGCGTCCCGCCGTAGGTCGGGTCGTACGGCCCGGTGCCGACCTGGAGCGCGCGGAGCCGCAGCAAGGACTGCTGGACCCGCACCCCGTCCCCCGCCCGCCCGTCCTCCAGGCACGCGGCGAGACCGCAGTTCCCGTGGCCGGCCGCCCCCCCGTGGAGCGAGAGCGTCCCCGCCACGAGCACGTCCGCGCCGCTCCGGACCTCGAGCGCGGTCCCTCCGTCGCCGCCGCCGCAGTACGACGGCCAGCAGTTCCACCCGCGTCCTCCCTCGATCCGCCCGCCGGCGAGGACAACGCGGGACGACGCGACGAGCATTCCGAGCGGCTGCTCCGCCGCGCTCGCGGCCGGCCGGCCGAACACGTCCGTCGCGCCGACGAGGACCTCCGCGCTCCCCTCGACGCGGAACGAGACGAGGGACCCCGGGTCGGGCGACAGCCCGATCGAGCACTCGGTCACCCGGACGCGCCCCGGGACGTTCGAGACGCGGAGCGCCGACAGCGCGAGGCGCGTGATCGAGGCCCCGCCCGGGGCGACGATCCACGAGACGCCGCTGACGTCGGCCGTCCCGCCCGGCCCCGGTCCGATCACGGTCAGCGCCTTGTTCAGGGTGAACGGGCCGTACGAACCGTCCCGGACCCGGAGGAGGTCCCCGTCGGTCACCGTCGGGGACTGGATCGCGGCGGCGATCGACGGGAAGTCGGCCGCGAGGTCGTCGTCGACGGTCCAGGTCGCGGCGAGGAGCGTGAGGGCGAGGACGGAGGTCATGTCTCTCCTCCCGGTCCGGCCACGGTACGCTCCCCCGATCGAGGACCGCAAGCCGCGAGGAGGCCGAGGTGTCGTTCCCGCTCTTCCTGACCGCCGTCCTGATCTCGTCCCCGCCGTCGCCGAGTCCGCCGGTCGCCGCGGCGCGGGCCCACGTCGCCGCGCGCGGGCCGGCGATCGTCCGGTCGTTCGCGGAGTTGCTCGAGATCCCGTGCGTCGCCGACGACCTCGAGGGGACGACCCGGACCGCCCGGTGGATCGCGCGCGCCTTCGCGGACCGGGGGGCGGAGATGAACGTCGTCGGCCGGGACGGCGTGCCGCCGGTGGTGGTGGGGCGGCTCGACGCGACCGAGGCGCCGGAGACCGCGCGGACGCTCGCCGTCTACGTCCACTACGACGGCCAGCCGGTCGACCCGACGGAGTGGACGTTCGGGCCGTGGACGCCGACGCTCGCCACGAAGGCGCTCGAGGCGGGGGGCGTCGCGCGGCCGCTGCCGGAGGACGGCGAGCCGATCGACCCCGAGTGGCGCCTCTACGCCCGCGCGTCCGGCGACGACAAGGCGCCGCTCGTCGCGCTCCTCGCCGCGATCGACGCGCTCGAGGCGGCCGGGCTGCCGCGCCGGTCGAACCTCGTCTTCCTGTTCGAGGGGGAGGAGGAGGCGGGCTCGCCGCACCTCGGCGACTACCTCGACGACCCGCGCGTCCGGCCGTGGCTCGACGCCGACCTCTGGCTGATCTGCGACGGGCCGTGCCACCAGAGCCGGCGGCCGCAGCTCGTCTTCGGCGTGCGCGGGATCACCGGGTTCGAGCTGACGGTGTACGGCGCATCGCGTCACCTCCACAGCGGGCACTACGGCAACTGGGCGCCGAACCCGGGGCACCGGCTGGCCCGGCTCCTCGCGTCGATGAAGGACGACGACGGGCGGGTCCGGGTCGACGGGTTCCTCGACGGCGTCTCCCCGCCCGACGAGGCGGTCGCCCGCGCGGCGGCGACGATCCCGCCGTTCGAGGACGCGCTCCGGGCCGAGCTCGGTCTGAAGGAGAGCGAGGCGGGGGACGCGCCGTACCTCGAGCGGATGCTCCTCCCGAGCCTGAACGTCCGCGGCCTGAAGAGCGCGACCGTCGGCCGGACCGCGCGGAACGTGATCCCGACCACCGCCACGGCGTCGATCGACGTCCGCCTCGTGAAGGGGCAGGACCCGGCGAAGGTGAGGGAGCGGATCCGCCGGCACGTCGAGGCGCGGGGGTACCTCGTCCTCGACCGCGACCCGACCGACGCCGAGCGCCTCGCACACGCGCGGATCGCGAAGATGACCGGCGCCGGCGGCTACCGCGCGGTGCAGACGAGCCTCGACCACCCGCAGGCGGAGTGGCTGATCGAGACGACGAGGCTCGCGGCCGGGGACGACCTCGTCCTGATGCCGATCCTTGGCGGCTCCCTCCCGCTCTGGCTGTTCGAGGAGAAGCTCGGCGTCCCCCTCGTGATCGTCCCGATCGCCAACCACGACGACAACCAGCACGCCCCCGACGAGAACCTCCGGATCGGCAACCTCTGGTACGGCGTCGAGCTGATGGCGGCGATCGCGGCGACGGAGTAGGGGGGCGTCGCGAACGAACCGGGGATCGCCTCGGACCCGAACGGGAGGGGCGGCGTCGCCACGGTTACACTCGGAGGCTCATGATCCACCCGGGGATGGAACGCTCGGTCCTGCTGGCGAGTCTCCTGGCGCTCGGTGCCGGGAGTTCGAGGGCGGCGACGCCGATCGACGGATTCGTGCCGAACGTCGGGCAGTGGCCGGGCGAGGCCGAGTTCTTCGGCGTCGCCGGAGGGGGTCGGGTCCGTGTCGACGCGGACGGGTGGTCGATGGTTCGAGACTCGGCGGAGGGGCCGTATGTCGTCCGGTTCATCGTTCGAGAGGCCGTCGAGCCGGCCCGCGTCGTGGCGCGGAGCGCGCTTCCCGGGCGGGTCTCGTTCTTCCTCGGGACGGACGCGGCGCGATGGGCGTCCGACCTCCCGACGTACCGGGAGGTCGTCTGGGAAGGGGTGCGGCCGGGGGCCGACCTCGTCCTCCGCGCGCGGGCCGAACGCCTCGAGTACGAGCTCGAGTTCGCACGCGGCGTCGAGGCGGGAGTCGTCGTCGACTGCCTCGGGGCGGAGGAGCTGTCGATCGACGATCGGGGCGGGCTCGTGATTCGCACCCCGGTCGGGGATCTCCGGCAGAGCCCGCCGATCGCCTGGCAGACCGGTCCGGACGGCGGGCGCGTGCCGGCGGAGGTGCGGTTCGAAGTCGTCGGCGACACTGCATTCGCGTTCCGGCACTCGCCCCTGGACCCGGCCTTGCCGACCACCATCGACCCCGGTCTCGAGTGGTCGACCCTCCTCGGGGGCGTCGTGCCCGCGCCCGACCAGTTCCCCGCGATCAACGAACCTCGCGAGGCGATCGTGCTGGACGACGGGGCGGTGCTGATCGCGGGAACGACGGGGCGCATCGACTTCCCGGGAACGCCGGGTACGTACGCTCCGTCGTACATCGGTGGAGCCTGCGACGCGTTCGCGACAAAGCTGTCGGCGGATGGCAGCCACCTCGTCCAGTCGACCTTCCTTGGTGGAAGTGAACACGACCGGGTGCTCGACATGGCACGCGCAAGCGATGGGACGGTCTTCCTCGTTGGAGAGCATGTGTCCCCGGACTTTCCGACGACACCCGGTGCGTTCTCGACACCCGGCTTCGTGGGTTCGGCGATGTTCGTGAGCGTGCTGGACGAGAGTCTTTCGAGCGTTCTCCGGTCGGCGTCGTTCGGCTTCGGAGCGGAAGGGCCGGACGCGATCGCCGTCGCGCCCAACGGTGATCCCATCGTCTTGGGGACCACCTTCGACGCCTCACTACCGTTCACTCGGAGCGCTCCCGACTCGAACGTTCAGGGGAGCGAGGCGTTCCTGTTGCGAATGAAATCGGACCTGAGCGATCTCGTGTTCGTGACGGCGCTCGGTGGGACCCAGAACGAAGTGCCCTACGACGTCGCGCTTCGGTCGGACGGCAGCATCGTCGTGGTCGGGTCGACGTACTCCCCGGACTTCCCGACGACTCCCGGGGCGTTCGACTCCAACCTGAACCCGGTGAACTCGAATCCGGACGGATTCGTCACCGTGGTCGACGCCCAGGGCACGCGGATCGTCCACTCGACGTTGCTCGGGATGCTGGGGCGAGAGGACCTGCGCGCCGTGCACGTGGACGACGCCGGGTTCGTCACCGTGACGGGCCGGACCTCGTCCCAGGACTACCCGGTGACGCCCGGGGCGTTCCAGTCGGGCTGCACGGGGAACTGCTGGGACGGAATCGTGACCCGGCTCGTCCCCGACCTGTCGGGGCTCGTCTGGTCGACGCGGATCGGCGGCGCCGACATCGAGGAGTTCGACGACCTCGCGGTCGACCGCTCCGGCGCGCCGACGGTCATCGGGTACTCCCTCTCCGAGACGTCGTACCCGACGACGGCCGGGGCCTGGGAGGAGGCGTACACGACGACGTGGCATCAGGTCGTGCTGGCCCGCTTCCGTCCCGACGTCGGCGGGCTCGTCTACTCGTCGGCACTCGGTGGAAGTGGCGACGACGGATGGCCGTGGCGCCTCTTCGTCGACGTCGGCGTCGACGGGAGCGCGACGGCGGTCGGGGTCACCCAGTCGCTCGACTTCCCGACGACTCCCGGGGCGTTCGACGCCGCGGCGCCGAAGGGGAAGATCTTCGTCACCCGATTCGACATGCTCCCCACCGGCGTGACGCGACGCGGGGACTCGACGGCCGGCGGTCAGGGGAAGGTGGCGGCCGGAGTCACGGCGATCCCGTCGCTCGACAACCCGGAGTTCGGGCTGAGCTGCGTCGGCGGGCCGAAGAGCGCGCTCGGGTTCCTGGGCCTCTCGGCCGGAGCGCTCCCCGCGCCCGTCCTCGCCTGCGACGCGCAGGTCTGGCTCGACCCGGCGAGTCTCGTGCTGTTCCCGATCGCGAGCGACGCCACCGGGTCGGTCTGGGCGCCGACGTCGATCCCGAGCTCCGCGGTGTCGGCGGGACTCGCGGCGCACGTCCAGTTCTTCTGGCCCGACGCCTTCGCGCCCGGCGGGTGGTCCTCGTCGTACGCGCTGGAGATCGTGGTGCAGCCGTAGGCGATCACGGGCTCGCCGCAGCGGGTGGAGTCGGATACGGTCCGGCTCTCCCTCCGCCGAGGACGAATCGTGTCGGCTCGCCTCCTCCTGCTCGTCGCGTTCCTCGCCGCCCCGACCCTCGGGACGGCCGACGGTCCGAGCGTCTCGACGCGGCCCGGTCTCGTCCCCGGCCCGCACCCCGTCGGCTACCGGAACGAGGTCCTCCTCGACGACGCGCGCGCCTACCGCACGGCGTTCGACGGCGGCGCGACGTACGGGGGGGACGACGGGGCGGCGCGTCCGGTCCTGCTGCAGCTCTGGTACCCGGCGGCGGACGAGGCGGCGGACGCCGCGCCGATGCCGACGGCGGACTACTTCCGGATCGACGCCGGCGAGGAGACCGCGGCGTGGGCCGGCGGGCTCGCGGCGCACGCGAAGGACGTCGCGGCGGAGCTCCTGCTCGGCGCGCCGGTCGACGCGCTCGACGGCGCCGCGCGGGAGGTCTTCGACGGGTGGCTCGCCGGCTCGACGGCGTGCCGGCGCGGCGCGGCGCCGGCCGACGGCCCGTTCCCGCTCGTGGTCTGGCACTCCGGGGCCGGGTCGTCGTACGAGGAGAACGCGCTCCTCGCCGAGCACCTGGCGAGCCGCGGGTACGTCGTCGCGGGGAGCGCGTACGTCGACGAGGACGGGAGCGGCTACGGCGTCGACGGCGGCGAGACGTCGGTCGACGACCTCGAGCTCCTCGCCCGGCACGTCGGCGCGCTCCCGTTCGTCGACGGCGCGCGCGTCGCCTTCGCGGGGCACAGCCTCGGCGCCCAGGCGTGCCTCCGCGCGGCGTGCCGGGAGGCGCCGGTCGCCGACGCGCTCGTCCTGCTCGACTCGACGCTCGACGACTACGGCCTGACGACGCCGACGTTCGGTCCGATCCTCCCGCTCGTGCGCGGCGCCACGGACCGGATCGACGTCCCGATGCTCGTCGCCGCCGGACCGCAGGCGGGGTTCGTGCTGATCGACCGTCTCGCGCGCGCCGACCGGACGTACCTGCAGGTCCCCGGCCTCGGGCACGACGAGTTCACGGCGCAGGGGGTGACGCGGCTCGTGCTCCTCGCCCGGCTCGACGCTCTCGAGCCCGATCCGGCGCGGGCGGCGGAGGTCGCGCGCGCGGACCCGGTCGCCGCCCGTCACGCCGAGCTGGTCGACGCGGTGCGGTGCTTCCTCGACGCGACGCTCGGCGGGGCGGGGGAGGAGTTCGACGCGCTCGCGGAGCGGCTCGTCGCACGCCCGCTCGGCGGGGACGCGCTGTCGGCCGAACGGGCGCCGCCGGGGACGACCGCGCCGCCGCCGTACGACCCTTCGTCCGGTCGCCCGCCGACCCCGCGGCAGCTCCGGCCGCTCCTCGCCGCGGCGGGCGTCGACGGCGTCCGGGCGGCGCTCCTCGGGGCGCGGGACGCGTCGCCGCCGGCGCCGATCCTCTCCGGCGGGATGTTCGCGGCGGGGTGGCTGATCGACCTCGTCGACGCCGGCCGCGCGGACGAGGCCCGGGCCCTGCGGAGCGCCTACGAGGAGGCGGGCGTCCGGCCGCTCGGCACGCTCCGGTTCCTCGCCCGGCTCGCCGGCCTCGTCGGCCGGCCGGAGCGGCAGCGCGCGGTCCTCGATGCGGCGGCGGAGATCGCGCCGGACGACCCGGAGATCCTGGCGGCGTTGGAGCAGCTCGGCGCTCCGGTCCGCGACGGCTGACCGGAGTCCCGGCGCCTCTCCCCTTGCGCGCCGCGGAGCGGGCGGGGACGATCGACGCCCGCTCCGAGCCCGCCGCCCGACCGAAGGGAACCGCATGTTCCGACGACTCGTCCCCCTGGCCGCCCTGCTCCTCGCCGCGTCCCCCGCGCGGGCGCAGCCTTCGTCGCTCGCACCCGGGGACGTCCTCGTCGTCACCACCGACGGGCTGTTCCGGCTGCCCGCGCAGGGTGGATTCGCGACGCAGCTCCTCCCGGCCGCGGCGTTCGGCGGGCTCTCGAGCCCGGCGATCGAGTGGGTGCCGGGGACGGACGACGCGCTCGTCTGCACCGGGACGCAGCTCTTCCGGGTGACGTTCCAGGGGACGCCGCCGGCCGCGCTGGCGCCGGTCGCGCTCGCGCCGACCCTGCCGGGGACGCCGCTCCTGTTCGACCTCGACCTCCACCCGGGGACCGGAGAGCTCTGGGTGCTCGACCGCGGCAACGGGCTCGTGCATCGGTTCGACCCGCCGCACGCGCCGGGGATGGCGCCCGCGGTCTCGGTCGCCGTGCCGAAGACGACGCGCGGGATGTGCGTCGACGCGAGGGTCTGGCCGCGTTCGCTCGTGCTGGCCGGCGGCACGGGCGTGTC
>JBICIB010000121.1:0-6706 GCA_043101415.1 Planctomycetota bacterium JB042
GTGAACCGCCCGAACGCGAGGCGACGGCGGATCGGCGACGTGAGGTCCCTCCCGCCGTAGACCGTCCGGAAGACGAGCGGAGTCCCGTCCCGCCGCGCCGCCGCGCCGGCCAGGAGGTGGTCGTTCAGGAGGTGGGTGTGGACGACGTCGAAGGCGCCGTCGCGGAGCGTCGCCGTCAGTCGGCGGAGATCGCGCGCGCCGTTCAGCAGATCGAAGTGCTTCTTCAGGACGAGGTCGTCGAGGAGCGGGAGGCCCGCGGCGCGGGCCGCGGAGGCGACGCGGTTCTCGAGGTCCGGGTACGGGCACCGACCGCACGCGAACGAGACGTCGTGGCGTTCGGCCAGGCGCGCGGCGAGCCGCACCGCCGGCTCGGCGGGGCCGGTCCACTTCCAGTTGCTGAAGGTGTGGAGGAGCCTCATGGCGCCGTCCCCGCGAGCGACGCCGGCGAGGGCGCGCGAAGCGTGCGGGAGGCGCGGGCCGCCGTCCGACGCGCGACCTCCCGGGCGGTCCCGCGGGCGCGCAGCGACGGGACGTGCGCGGCGAGGCGACGGAGGACCGCGAGCCGCAGCCGCGTCCCGATCGCCGGGTCGAGGTCGTTCAACTGTCCGAGCGCGCGGACCCACCTCTCGCGCGACGGCGGACGATCGAGCCGCACGCCGTCGAAGTCGCACAGCCACGCGCGGACCGCACCGCCGGCCGGGAGCTGGAGCAGCACGTTCTTCGGCGACAGGTCGTTCACGTTCGCGCCGCTCGCCGCGAGCCGGACGAGGAGGTCGGCGACCGCGGCCGCGGCCTCCGCCGCCCGCGACTCGTCGGGACCGCCGGGAGAGAGCCGGAACGACGCCGCGGAGAGCGGCACGGCGCCGGCCACCTCGTCCACGACCAGGAACGCCCGATCGGGCGTCCGGAGCCAGGCGACCACCGCGGGGACCGGCACGCCGCGCACGGAGAGCCCGTGGGCGGCGACGTATGCCCGTCCCGCACGTCCGCGCGTGAGGCGCCCGCGCGCGGAGCGGGTCCCGTCCCCCTCGTACTGCTTCACCGCGAGGGAGCGCCCGGCCGCCGGGACGACGGCGACCGACGAGCGCCGCGCGATCGACCGGGCCGCGTCGCCTCCGTCGTCGATCGCCTCCCGCGCCGCCGCGATCGCCTCGAACAGCGTGTCGGTCGGCAGGCCCCGGCGCCGGTACCCGCGCACGCCCCCGGCCGCGATCGGCCGGAACTCGGAGCCGTCGCGCAGACAGCGGCGGGTCCGGCTCCTCCGCCGACGCGTCTCGCGTCGGGCGATCGCGTGCTCCACGAGCCTCGTCCGCCGCGCGACGTCCTCCTCGCCGCGGGGCGCGCCGATCTCCTCGAGGTACGCCGCCACCGCCGCGCGCGTCTCCTCCGCGTCGACCGCGAACCGCAGGGTGTGCAGGAGGTCGGCGAGCGCGCGCACGCGCCGCGTCGAGGAGATCCTCGAGGAGCGCGCGACCCGGTGGAGGTCGACGACCACGAGCCCGCGTCCGTCGCCGCTCGCCCCCCCCTCGACCAGGAGGTTCCCGCCGTGGAAGTCCCGGTGATCGAAGCCCGCGCGGTGGAGGCGCCCGAGGAGCCGCGCCGCCGCCTCGACCCACGGCCGTTTCTCCGCGGTGCGGCCGTCCCCCGGCGCGAACCGATCCTCGAGGTAGCCGCCGAGCGGCCGGGCGTCCCGGACGGCTCGCATCGCGAGGGCCGACCACCGTTCGAGCCGCCCCTCGGCGCGGCGCGCCCACGCGACGGGAGCCGGGCCCGGGAGGCCGGCGTCGACGAGCGCGGCCGCGATCTCCCGCTCGGTCCGGGCCCGGGACCGGCCGAACGCGCCCTTCACGGCGTCGCCGAGGCCGCGTTCGCGGTAGTGCTTCACGACCAGCTCGGACCGTCCGATCCGGAGCCGGTAGACCGAACGCCGCGGGTTCTCCTTCAGGACCTCGGCGCCGAACGCGAGCGGATCGACCAGGACGTCGCGAGGGGAACGCCCCTCGAAGGCGTCCGGCTCGTCCACCTCGACCCGTTCGTCCGCCTCCTCGTCCGGAGGGCGCACCGCCGCCTCGCTCATCCCCGCGATCCTAGGGTCCCGCCCGGGAAGGTCGTGCGCATTCTCCCGCGCCGCGAGGCCCGGCGCTCGACGGCGCGGTCGCTTCCGCCGCCGGATCGCTACCATCGTCGCGCATGGCGGAGACGATCCGAACGCTGCACGTCGACACCGAGCGGACGTGGCGCGGCGGCGAGCAGCAGGCGGTCTATCTCGCCGCGGGACTCGCGGCGCGCGGCCACGCCACGGAGGTCGCGGGACCTCCCGGGTCGCCGTACGTCGCGCGCGCCCGCGAGGCCGGCCTCGTCGCGCACGAGGTCCGGATGCGCGGCGAGGTCGACCCCGTGGCGATGTCCCGCCTCGCGCGCATCCTGAGGCGGGGGCGCTTCGACCTCGTCCACGCCCACACCTCGCACGCGCACACCCTCGCCGCCGCCGCGGGCGCCGTCGCCGGCGTGCCGTGCGTCGTCTCGCGCCGGGTCGACTTCGAGCTCCGCCGTGGACCGCTCAACCGGTTCAAGTACCGGCACGGCGTCGCGCGGTACGTCGCGATCTCCCGCGCCGTGCGGGACGTCCTGGTGCGGGGCGGCGCCGACCCGGACCGCGTCCGGATCGTCCCGAGCGGCATCGATCCCTCCCGCCTGGAGGGGTTCGATCCGGCGCCGCTGCGCGAGGAGTTCGGGATCGAGGGCGGCACGCGGGTCGTCGGCGCCCTCGGCCACTTCGCGTGGCACAAGGGGTTCGAGACCCTGGTCGACGCCGCGCCGCTCCTGCGCGACCGCGTGCCTCGCCTCCGGATCTTCCTGGTCGGCGACGGCGAGCTCCGGGACGACCTGCGCGCGCGCGCCGGCGGACTCGCCGACGACGGGACGATCGTCTTCCCCGGGTTCCGCCCCGACGCCCCGGCGTTCCTCCGCCTGTTCGACGTCCTCGCGACCCCCTCGGTCATGGAAGGGCTGAACACGACCAACCTCGACGCCCTCGCGCTCGGCCGCCCGGTCGTCGCGTCCGCGGTCGGCGGGATCCCCGAGGCGGTGATCGATGGGGAGAGCGGGCTCCTCGTCCCTCCCGAGGACCCGGCCGCGCTGGCGAACGCCGTCGCCCGGGTCCTCGAGGACCCGGACCTCGCGGCCCGGCTCGGCGCGGGCGGGCGGCGGATCGTCGCCGAACGGTTCACCGTCGACGCGATGGTCGAAGGGAACCTCCGCGTCTACCGGGAGCTGACCGCCCGCGAGGCGGCCGCGGGCGGGAATTCCTGAGAATCCGGCCCCGAATCGGCGCCGAACGACGGATCTTGGAAACCGCCCCCGCACCGGCTCGTCCGGTAGAAGGTGAAGATCCATGCTCCACGCCGTCCGTCGCCGCCTCGGCCCCGCGTTCGCCGTCGCCTCCCTCGCCGCCGCTCCGGCCGCGGCGCAGAGCGAGAGCCTCCTCACCTTCCAGGCGAACCTCGTCGCGACCGACGGCGACCCCGTCCCGGGCCTCTCCGCCGGCGAGGTGTTCGGCGGGAGCGGCGGGTTCGACAACGCCGTCCTCGACGACTCCGGCCGCGCGCTGTTCCGGGCGCGCTTCACCGGCGGGACCGCCTCCGTCGCGACCGACCGCGCCTACTTCTACGGGTCGTCGCGCGACGACCTCCAGCTCGTGATCCGCGCCGGCGACCCCGAGCCGTCCGGCCTGATCCCCGGCGCCACCCTCGGCCCGCTCGGATCGAGCCAGATCAGCGGCTCCCCCCGGATCAGCGCGAACGGGATCATGATGTTCGGCTCGGCGCTCGCCGGCCCCGGGAGCGGCCAGGACTCCGCGATCTACGTCGGGACCCCGGGGAGCTTCGGGCTCCTCGTCCAGCGCGGCGACCCGGCGCCCGGCCTCCCCGGCGTGGCGATGGACTCCAGCTTCGCGTCGCCCAGCCTCCAGCTCACGTGCGTCAACGCGCTCGGCCTCGCGATGTTCAAGTCGGACCTGTCGGGGCCCGGCGTCGACTCGACGAACAACGAGGCCTGGATCACCGGGACTCCGGGGAACCTGACGCTCGTCGTCCGCAAGGGGGACGTCGCGCCGGGCGGCGAGGTGCTCGCCGACGTGTCGCCGGGGTTCGTCGGCCAGATGAACTCGTCGGGGCAGATCGCCTACGACGTGTCGTACGTCATCGGGACCGGGACGACGCCGACGACCAACACCTCCGACCGCGCCCTGTGGCTCTACACGCCCGGCGCCGGCAACCAGGAGATCGTCCGCGAAGGCGACCCGGCCCCGATCCCCGGGACGACGTTCAACCGGGTCGGCTCCGAGTTCTGGTCGATCAACACCGGCGCGGCGACGTTCGACGCCTCCGGCCGCTTCATGGCGAGCCTCGACCTCGACGGCGCGGTCACCGCCGGCGTCGACGACCGCGCGATCTTCCTCCTCTCGACCTCCGGCCACACGCTCGTCGCGCGCCACAACGACCCCGCGCCTGGACTCCCGGGCGTGGCGATGGTCACCTTCAGCAACTCGTCGCAGAACCTCGCCGCCGACGGCTTCGTCTGCTTCCAGACCGTGCTCGCCGGGCCGGGCGTCGACGCGTCGAACGACTCCGCGATCATCGCCGGCACGCCGGGGAACTTCACGATCGTCGCCCGCGAGGGGGACGTGGCGCCGGGGACCGGCGGCGGGACGTTCGGCTCCCTCTCCGGCACCTCGGTCAAGATGAACAACGCGCACCAGATCCAGTTCGTCAACTCCCTCCAGGGCGGGTCGAACTCCGGCTCGTCGCAGTGGTTCTGGGACGAGACGCACGGCCTGCAGTCGGCGATCCTGACCGGGGACACGATCGAGGTCGCCCCGGGCGTCTTCAAGAGCTTCAGCGTCAGCGGGAACGTCCAGTTCAACAACGGCGAGGGCCGGCCGCTCTCCTGGGCGGACGACGGCACGACCGTGTACCGGACGAACCTGTCCGACGGCACGCGCGCGGTGGTCTCGATCCGACTCGGCACCTTCACCGCGCTGCCGCCGACGATCTCGACGTCGGTCGGCGGCACCCAGAACTTCTACCTGAACGCCGGGATCGCCCACGCGAACGACAACTACATCGTCCTCGGCAGCGCGAGCGGCACCTCCCCGGGGTTCTTCTCCGGCCCGTTCCTGATCCCGCTGAACCCGGACGTCGTGACGACCTTCATGGCGACGAAGCCGAACCTCCCGCCGTTCGCGAACACGTTCGGGATCCTCACGCTCGACGGCCGCCAGAAGGCGAGCATCACGCTCCCGCCGGGGACCGGCATCCCGCCGGGCTTCAAGCTCGACTGGGCGTTCGCGTCGGCGAACGGCGGCGGGCTCGCGTTCGCCAGCGAGGCGGCGTCGCTCGAGATCGCTCCCTGAGGCGACCTCGCCCCCTCCGCCCGCGGGCGGTTACCGGACGGGCCGTGCGGGAGTAGCGTCTCCCTCATGGCCCGTCGCTCGTTCGTCGCCCCGATCGTGATCGCGCTCGCCGCCGCCGCCCCGGCCGCCGAGCCGGAGCGCGCGCTCCGCGAACGCGTCGACGCGGCGATCGAGCGGGGCGTCGACCACTTGCGAGACCGGCGCCGGTCGCTCGGCGGCATCGGCTCGGAGTCGGTCTACCCGCTCGGCGTCGAGTGCCTCGCCTTCTACACGCTCCGGGTCTGCGGCGTCCCGCCCGACGACGCGTTCGTCGGCTGGCTCGAGGCGCAGGCCCGCACCGCGGTCTCCGAGGCGCCGCACACGTACACGGTCTCGCTCGCGCTCCTCGGCCTCCTCCTCTCGGACCGGGAGCGCCACGCCTCGCGGATCGTGGAGGCGATCACCCGGATCGAGGCGGGGCAGCTGAAGCAGGAGGACGCCGGCGCGTGGGGGTACCTCCTCCCGCTCGGCCGCACGACGGGGCGCGCGGGAGGACAAGGGACGGCGATGCAGGCCGCGCACTGGCCCGCCCCGCCGGACTGGTGGGACAACTCGAACTCGCAGATCGCGGTGCTCGCCCTCCGCTCGGCCGTCGACTTCGGGTTCTCGGTCGAGCCGGCGGTCCTCCGGCGGGCGGCGGAGCACTTCCTCGCCGTCCAGCGAGGGGACGGCGGGTTCGCGTACGACGAGCAGGGACACCGCACGCGCTCGTACGTCGCGATGACCGCGGGGGTCGGGGGATCGCTCGTCATGTGCCGCGACCTCCTCGGCGACGACGCGTCCGACCGCGCCCTCCGGCGGACCATCGACCGGGCGCTCCGCCGGGCTCGGGGCTGGCTCGGACGTCGACTCTCGTACCCGACCCCCGACTCGCCGTGGCCGTACTACGCCGCGTACGCGGTCGAACGGTACGGCCACTACGCCGGCGTCGATCGGTTCGGAGACGTCGACTGGTACGCCGACGGGGCGGCGTGGCTCCTCGACGCCCAGCGGAGGGACGGCGGTTGGGACACGCAGTCCCTCGCCCCGAGGAGCCGGTCGCGAGGCGGCCGCGACGACCGCCCCTTCGTGACGACCGCCTCGGTGAGCGACACCTGCTTCGCGCTCCTCTTCCTGCGGCGGTCGTCGTTCGTCCACACCCGCGTCTCCGACGAGGTCCGGGTCCTCCTCCGAAGCGTCGACGCCCAGGCCCGGCCCGCGGAGCTCGAAGCGCTCGCGGCGCGGATCGTCGCGGCCGGAGATCGGAAGAGCGTC
>JBICIB010000122.1:0-4983 GCA_043101415.1 Planctomycetota bacterium JB042
CACTCGCACGGCATCGTCGGCGGGAACGCGTTCCTGCTCGACCTGATGGCGGACCACCGCGAGGAGCTCGGGATCGAGACGCCGGCCGAGGCGCTCCGGCGCGCGGCCGACGCGACGCGGGTGCAGCTCCGCCACCGGACGGCGGCGCTGGAGATCGGGAACTTCCGGGACGACGGCCGCGTCCTCCGGTTCGACGTCACCGTCTGGAACGCGACCGGCCACAAGTTCCCGAGCGGCTACCCGTCGCGCCGCGCCTGGCTGGAGGTCCAGGTCCGTCTAGGGCGGCAGGTCCTCCTCCACTCCGGCGCGCCCGAGGCCGGCTTCGGCGGGATCCTCGAACTCGACGAGCCGTTCGGCGTCCCCCACCGGCGCCAGATCTCGCGGGCGCGGCACGTGCAGATCTACGAGATGGTGGCCGAGGACGCGGAGGGACGGCCGACGACCGTGCTGACCGAGATGACGAGGGTGAGGAAGGACAACCGGCTCCTCCCGATCGGCTGGGCGCCGGACGGGCCGCACGCCGAACGGACGAGGCCGGTCGGCGTGGAGGGGGACGACGACTTCGGGCCGGGCTCCGACACCGTGACGGTCGCGCTCCGGAAGCCGGCCGTCGGACGCGTGACCGTGGTGGCGCGGCTCTGGTACCAGTCGATCGCGCCGCACTGGACCGACGCCCTCGCCGACTCGAAGAGCCCGGCCGCGGACCGATGGTTCACCTGGTACTACAAGGACGACCCCGCGCCCGAACTGATCGCCGGCGCCGTCGCCCGAGACCCCCGAGACGACCGATGAGCGACGCCCCGAAGCACGCCACCACCTACTGGGACTACATCCGGGTCCGAGAGCTCCTCTCCCTCCAGACCGGGCTCTCCGACGACGAGTCGGAGCTCGCGTCCGACGAGGTCGTCTTCATCACGGTGCACCAGGTGTACGAGCTCTGGTTCAAGCTCGCGCTGAAGGACCTCGAGGCGGCGCGCGACCACTTCGCGCAGCCCCACGTCCCCGACGACCGGATGGCCGGCGCGTGCCGGAAGCTCGAGCGGCTGCTCGTGATCTTCCGGCTGGCGTCCGACCACTTCCCGTTGATCGAGACGCTGACGACGCGCGACTACCTCGAGTTCCGCGACAAGCTCTTCCCGGCGAACGGCGGCCAGTCGGCGCAGTTCCGCGAGCTGGAGATCCTGTTCGGGCTCGACGTCGAGAACATCCGCCTCCCCTACGTGACCGGCGGGTCGTTCGAGGAGGTGCTCCGGTCGCCCGACGGTTCGACGGGGTGGTCGCTCGAGCGCGTGAAGGCGCGGCAGGCCGACCGGCCGACGTTTCGCGAGGCGATCGACGCGTGGCTCTACCGGACCCCGATCGAGGGGTCGACGCCGGACCGGGCGGACGACGCGGCGCGGACCGACGCGTTCATCGACGCCTACCTCGCGGCGCACCGGAAGGCGATCACCGAGCTCGCCGACAACGTCCTCGCGAGCGTCCCCGCGGACGAGGCGCCGACGCTGAAGAAGCGCTACGAGGCCGAGATCGAACAGGCGGCGCACTTCCTCCGCGCGGAGGACGTCGACGAGGCCGCGCGCCCGCGCCGCCGCCGCGTCCGGACGGCGGCGCTCTACATCGAGATCTACCGCGAGCTCCCGCTCCTCGCCTGGCCGCGGAAGGTGCTCGACCTGATCGTCGCGGTCGAGCAGGCGTTCGTCTCGTACCGCCAGCGCCACGCCCGGATGGCCGAGCGGATCATCGGGCGCCGCGTCGGCACCGGCGGCTCGTCCGGCGTCGACTACCTCGACCAGACCGCGCTCGCCTATCGCATCTTCCCCGACCTCTGGGCGGTCCGCACGGTCCTCGTCCGCCGCGACCTGCTGCCGGATCCGTCCCACACCGAGGAGTACGGCTTCCGGTACGGGGGGTGAGCGCGTCGGCGGCGGGGTCTGGGCCGGGCCTGGAGAGTCCGGGGAGCTCCGAAGGGTTGTTTCTTCAGAGCCTCAGAGTCATTCTCTGAGCGCCCGCTGACGCGGTTCTCCGGCGCCGAAGGGCTCTGCCGGCCGAATCCTCGACCTGCTCTCCGACGACGAGTCGCGATCGACAGCGGCGATCGCGGCGGCCACCGGCCTCACCTCACGGACGGCTCGGACGCACCTCAAGCGGCTCGTCGAATCAGGGCTCGTCGTCGAGATCGGCGAAGGGCCCACGGATCCACGGCGCGTCTACCGTCGCGCGCTCACCGACTGAACCCTACGAAGTGCTCCGACCGGTACGCCCGCTCGGGGACGGCGCGGGTGCCCCCTCCCGCCGAACGCCGGCCCGAACACGAGTGGCTCCAGCAGCTCGTGGGCGAGTGGAGCGTCACCCCCGAGGCGACGATGGAACTGGGCGGCGAGCCGATGCACGGCGAGGGCGCCGAGCGAGTCCGCAGTTTCGGCGACCTGTGGGTCGTGTGCGAGGGGACCGCCGACTTCGGCGGCGACGCGTTCCGATCGATGATGACCCTCGGCGACGACCCGGACCGCGAGGCGTTCGTCGGGACCTGGATCGACACGACGCAGACCCACCTGTGGACGTACGTCGGTTCGCTCGACCAGACGCGCCGGGTCCTCACGCTCGAGGCGGAGGGTCCGTCGTTCGGAGACCCGACGCAGACCGCCCTCTACCGCGGAGTGATCGCGATCGAGGCCCCGGACCACCGGGTGCTGACCTCGTCGATCCGGGGCGAGGACGGCACCTGGACCACGTTCCTGCGAGTCGACCACCGCCGCGCCCGCTGATCGCGGCGCCTGCTACACTCCGCGGCTCGCCCCCGCGGAGAACCTCGATGCGCCTCGCCCTCCTCGCCCCCCTCGCCGCCCTCGCGCTCGCCCCGCCCGCCGCGGCCCAGAAGCTCGGCCCGAAGAAGGAGGCGGCGGTCGAGTTCGTCGTCGCGCAGGAGAAGAACCTCGTCGCGATGAGCGACGCGATCTGGGAGCTCGCGGAGACGGCGCTCCGGGAGGAAGGGTCGGCGGAGATCCTCGCGGACTACGCGGAGAAGAAGGGGTTCCGGGTGACGCGCGGGGTCGCCGGGATGCCGACCGCGTTCGTGGCGGAGTACGGCGAGGGGAGGCCGATCCTCGGGATCATGGGCGAGTACGACGCGCTGCCGGGGATCTCGCAGAAGGTGAAGGCGGTCAAGGAACCGCTCGAGGAGGGGGCCGCCGGACACGGCTGCGGGCACAACCTGTTCGGCGCGGCGAGCCTCGGCGCCGCCGTCGCGATCAAGAAGCTGATCAAGCAGGGGATGCTCGAGGGGACGATCCGGTTCTACGGGACGCCGGCCGAGGAGTCGGTCGGCGGAAAGCTGTACATGGTGCGGGAAGGCCTGTTCGACGACGTCGACGTGGCGATCGCCTGGCACCCGAGCAGCGACGTCCGCTCGGACACGGAGGGGAGCCAGGCGCTCGTCGACTTCGTGGTCGAGTTCCGGGGGAAGGCGTCGCACGCCGCGTACGACCCGTGGAACGGGAGGAGCGCCACCGACGCCCTCGAGCTGTTCACGTTCGCGCTGAACCAGATGCGCGAGCATGTCCGCCCGACCGTCCGGATGCACTACGCGATCGTCGACGGCGGCGACGTTCCGAACGTCGTGCCGGAGTACGCGAAGCTCTGGTGCTGGATCCGCGACTCGAACCACTCGAGCGTCGACCGGCTGCTCGAGCGGGCGCGAGACATCGCGAAGGGGGCCGCCCTCTGCGCCGGGGTCGACGGGGAGCTGACGGTGCAGTCCGGCGACTACGAGTTCCTGGTCAACTGGACCGGACAGCGGCTCGTCCAGGAGAACCTCGAGCTCCTCGGCGCGATCCCGTTCACGGAGGAGGAGCACGACTTCGCCCGAGGGCTCCAGGTCGCCTGCGGGGTCGAACCGACCGGACTGAACGCCGGCGTCGAACCGCTCGTCGAGCACCCGGGGGAGCCGCGCGGAGGATCGACCGACGTCGCCGACGTCAGCTGGGTCACGCCGACCCTCCACCTCTCGGTCACCACCGCGCCGGCGAGGACGCCGTGGCACGCGTGGCCGGTCGTCGCCTGCGCCGGCCACTCGATCGGGCACAAGGGGATGATGCACGCGGCGAAGGCGCTCGCGGTCACCCTCGTCGACCTCGCCCGCGACGAGGACCTGCGTCGCCGAATCCGCGACGAGTTCGAGCAGCAGACCGCGGGGACGACGTACCGCGGCTACATCCCGGACGGCCCGCCGCCGATCCCCGAGGACTGACGCGCCCGAAGCTCAAGCCGCCGCCCCTCGGGTGACGACGACGAGGAGGGAGCCTCCCTCCATGACCGACGTCCTCCTCGGCCGCCAGCCGATCCTCGACCGGGACGAGCGCGTCCACGGGTACGAGCTCCTCTGCCGGTCCGAGGGGGACTCCCGGGCGAGCGCGCTCGACGGCGACCGGCGGACCGCGACCGTCGTGCTGAACGCGTTCGTCGAGCTCGGCGTCGACGCGCCCCCGGACCCGGGACCGACGTTCGTCCGGATGACGGCGCGGTTCCTCCTCGAGGAGCTCTATCTCTCGCTCCCGAAGGAGCAGGTCGTCCTGACGCTCGGCGTCGAGGACGACCCGCCGCCGGCGGTGGTCGACGCCCTCCGCGCCGCCCGCATGCGCGGCTTCCGGACCGCGCTCGATCGCGTCGACGGCCGTCCCGCGCTGGCGCGGCCGCTCCGGTTCGTCGAGTTCGCGCGCGTCGACGTCGCCGCCCTCGGGCTCGACGCGGCGGCCGCGCTGGGGCCGACGCTGCGCGACGCCGGCGTGACGCCCGTCGCCACCAAGGTCGAGACGCGCGACGCGTTCGACGCCTGCCGCGACGCCGGGTACGACCTCTTCCAGGGGTTCTTCTTCCGCCGCCCGGACGAGGTGCGCGCCCGGCGCGTCCCGACGGCGCGACGGCCGGTCGTCGAGCTCCTCACGCGCGTCCGGGACCCGGAGGTCGACCACCGCCGCCACGTCCGCC
>JBICIB010000123.1:0-3689 GCA_043101415.1 Planctomycetota bacterium JB042
GAACACCTGTTTGAGCTGCTCGATGACCTGCTCTTCCGTGATCGTCGCCATGACTTCGGTCTCTCCGGTGGCGCCGCGTCCGCGGTCGCGCGTCTGGTAGGGGCAGAGGGAATCGAACCCCCGACACACGGATTAAAAATCCGCTGCTCTGCCGACTGAGCTATGCCCCCCTGAATAGCAGGGCCACTCTCCCGAGCCTAGCAGACGGCGGCGTGAGCCGGGCGGTCCGCGGCGGCGAAACGGGTCGGGCGACCGCGGGATCAGGTCTCCATGATCTCCGTGGTCTTCGCCTTGAACAGCTCCTCGACCTCCGATTCGGACGACTTCAGGACCTTCTGGATCTCGTCCTTCGCCGCCGTGACGTCGTCGTCCGTCAGCTCCTTGCTCTCGTCGGCGCGCTTGTTCATGTCGCGGCGGATGTTCCGGAGGGAGACCTTCGACGCCTCGCTCAGGTCCTTGATCCGCCCCACCATCTTCTTGCGCTGTTCCTCGGACATCTCGGGGACGGTCAGGCGGACGACCTTCCCGTCGGACTGCGGGTTGATGCCGAGGTCGCTGACCTGGATCGCCTTCTCGATGTCCTTCAGGATGCTCTGGTCGTACGGCTTGATCACGATCGCCCGCGGCTCGGGGATCGCGATCGAGGCGAGCTGGTTCAGGGGGGTCGGCGAACCGTACGCCTCGACCTTCAGGTGCTCGACCATGGCCGGGGTCGCGCGGCCGGAGCGGAGGCCGCGGATCTCGTCCTGGAAGTGCTCGACGCCCTTCCGCATCTTGTCCTTCGTCTCGCGGAGGATCTGGTCGTAGTTCATGACTCGCCTCGTTCCGTCGTGTCGATGTTCGGTTCGATGAGCGTCCCGACCCGTTCGCCCCGGGCCGCCCGCAGGACGTTCCCGGGAACGGTCAGGTCGAAGACCAGGATCGGCACCCCCGTCTCCTGGCAGAGCGCGATCGCGGTCGAGTCCATGACGCGGAGCCGGCGCTGGATCACGTCCATCGACCCGATCCTCTCGATCCGCTGCGCGGTCGGATCGGTCTTCGGGTCGGCGGTGTAGACGCCGTCGACCTTCGTCGCCTTCAGGACGACGTCGGCTTCGATCTCCCGCGCCCGGAGCGCGGCCGTGGTGTCGGTCGTGAAGAACGGGTTCCCGGTGCCGCCGACGAGGATCGGGATGCGGCCGCGCTCGAGGTGACGCACCACGCGCCGGCGGATGAACCGCTCGCAGACGGCGTTCATCTCGATCGCCGAGCAGACGCGCGCCTCGACGCCGCGGCGTTCGATCGCGTCCTGGAGGGCGAGGCCGTTCATCACCGTCGCGAGCATGCCGGCGTGGTCCGCCGACACCCGGTCGATCCCGGCCGCCGCGACCTCGGCGCCGCGCAGGAGGTTGCCGCCGCCGACGACCACCCCGACCTCGATCCCCGCCCGGTGCACCTCGCAGACCTCGTCCGCGATGCGCGCCAGGCGGTCGACGTCGAGGTTTCGGCCCTGACCGCCGAACACCTCGCCCGACAGCTTCAGCAGGATCCGACGGTACGGACCGGCGGCCGGGGCGCTCCCCTCGTCGTCCGCCATCCCGTCCTAGGTCCCCACCTCGAACCGGGCGAAGCAGGCGATCTTCATGTTCTCGCCGATGGTCGCGATCTTCTCGGTGACCATCTGACCGACCGTCTTCGCGGTGTCGAGGATGAACGGCTGGTCGACGAGGCAGTGCTGCTCGAAGTACTTCTCGAGCTTCCCGTCGACGATCTTCTCGACCGCCGCCGCCGGCTTGTCCTTCACCTGCTCGGCGTAGATCTCCTTCTCGCGCGCGATCAGGTCCTCGGGGACCTCGGTGCGGTCGACGTACGTCGGCGAGGTCGCGGCGATGTGCTGGCAGACCTGCTTCACGAACGCCTGGAAGTCCTCGTTCCGCGCGACGAAGTCCGTCTCGCAGTTGAACTGGACCATGACGCCGACGCGAGCCGTGTCCGGGGTCGGATGGAGGTAGGTGCCGATCAGGCCGGACGAGGTCGCTCGCCCCGACTTCTTCTCGGCGATCTTCATCCCCCGCTTCCGGAGCAGGTCCTTCGCCTTCTCGAAGTCCCCGCCCGCCTCGGCGAGCGCGCTCTTGCAGTCGTTCACGCCCGCGCCGGTCGCGGAGCGCAGCTTCATGACGTCCTTCGCGTCGACCATCGAAGTCCTCTCTCGATCTCGTTCGTGTTCTGTCGGGGGCGTGGGCGCGGGGCCGGGGTCAGCTCTTCGCGTCCTCGCCCGCCGCCGCGTCGCCGTCGGCGGCGGTCTGGGTGACCGGCTCGGCCGCGGCCTCGGGCGCCTTCGCGTCGCCGCCGGGCGCCTCGGTCTTCTCGGTCTTCTCGGCCGGGGCGGAGGCCGCCGGGGCGTCCCCGCCCTTCGCCGGGGCGTCGCCCGCCGGCTTGTCGTCGCGACGGCCGCGGCTCGGCCCGCGCTTCTGCTGCGGACGCCGCTGACCGCCCCGCTCGGGCTTCTTCATCTCGACGACGAACTCCTCCTCCTCGTCGGCGCCGCCGACGCCCTCGCGGAAGTTCGCCTTCCCCTCGATGATCGCCTCGCAGAGCTGTCCGAGGACGAGCGAGACCGACTTCATGGCGTCGTCGTTCGCCGGGATCGGGATGTCGATCTCGTCCGGGTCGCAGTCGGTGTCGAGGATGGCGATGATCGGGACGCCGAGCCGGTTCGCCTCGCGGACCGCGATGTACTCCTTCTTCGGGTCGATCACGACGACGGCGCCGGGGACCCGGTCGAGATGGCGGATCCCCTCGAGGTTCTTCTTGATGCGGCGCATCTCCCGCATCAGGGACGACTGCTCCTTCTTCTTGTAGTTGGAGATCTCGTCCGACTCGACCATCGCCTCGAGCTCCTCGAGGCGCTTCAGGCGCGACCGGATGGTGGCGAAGTTCGTCAGCGTGCCGCCGAGCCACCGCTCGTTGACGTACGGCATCTCGCACTTCGTGGCCTCGGTCAGGACGACGTTCTTGATCTGGCGCTTGGTGCCGATGAAGACGGTCTTCCGGCCGGTCGCGGCCAGCTCGCGGAGGAAGTGGCGCGCGCGCGACAACCCCTTGATGGTCTCGACGAGGTCGAGGATGTGGATGAGATTCCGCTTCCCGTGGATGAACGGGGCCATCTTCGGGTTCCACCGGCTGACGCGGTGACCGAAGTGAACGCCGGAATCGAGGAGCTGCTGGACGGAGACGGCCATGAGGATTCACCTTCCCGGGGTCTGGTTCGGAGGGTCGACGAGCCGGGCGCGGGGTCCGGGGCGGGGATGGAAGGTTCTTGGGACCGCCCAGTTCCGAGCCGGCTCGGGGGTGTGCCGTCTCCCGAACATCCGGGGTCAGGCCGAAAGACGTAGCAACCTAATGCTTCGCACCGACTTGTCAAGCATCCTGACCCCGGCGGAAGTCGATTCGGAGCGCCCCGGTCTTCGACCCGGTTTCTTCGATTTTGGTTCAAGGTGCCCCACGGGACCGGTCGATAAGAGCGTCGGGGGAGGCCGGCCGGAGTGCCCCACGCTCGGCCGGCCGAACACAGGACTTCGAGGGCGGACGGGAGCGGACGTTCGTCCAGAATCTGAGATACGATGGCGCAGGCGGTCGGCCGACACTCAGTTCTGGATCCGTTTGCTCGCGGGGAAGCCGAGTCCATGATCCCGCTCCCTCGACGCATC
>JBICIB010000124.1:0-8337 GCA_043101415.1 Planctomycetota bacterium JB042
CCGCGGGGTCACCATCGAATCGGGCACGCGTCCGAAACCTCGTCGTCGCCGCCTCCTTCACGGGAGGCCGCGGCGACGAGTTCTTTCGTCCGGGCGCACCCGACACGGCGGCGGACGGCGAGACCTCCCCGACGGAGCGCCGGGGCTGCTAGGATCCCGTGGAGGTCGCCCGGCGCCGCAGTTCCTCGATCGCGCGGCCGAGGTCGGGGAGTGGCCCGACGCGCTCCCCTCGACCCTGGGGAGTCCCGGTCTCGATCAGGAGCTGCCGCATCTCCTCCGAAGCGAGGGGGCGCCCGACGAGCACCCGCGCCGCCTGTTGCACGACGGCACAGACTCCCGCCACCTGCGCCGCCGCGGCGCTCGTGTCCGAGAAGTTCGCCCGATACGCGCGCTCCGGACAGGCGGCGTAGGTCCCGAGCCCCTTGCCGAGCCCGAGCGTCGCCACGGAGTCACCCCATCCCTGCAGGTTCACGCGGCAACCGTACGTGGAGTTGTCCCTCCAGTCGTGGCTGGTCGAGTCCCCCGCTCCCACGATGATGGCGCCGCTGTCGCGATCGGGCTCGCCCGGCACGCGTCCGTAGGCCCGATACCTCCGGTAGAACTCGGCCGGAGAGTCGAGATCGATCGGACCGTTGCCGGCGGCGGCCACCACCACGACGCCGCGGTCGACCGCCGACCGCGTCTCGCTCCAGACGACCTTCTGCAGCTCGGCCGGGCCGGCCGTCGTGGCGCCCATGAAATGCTGCATCTCGAACAAGACGACGTCGCCCGGCCGCGCCGAGGAGAGGGCGTGGAGCGCGGTCGTGGCCAGGTTCCAGATCCCGCGACCGTGCCGCGTCCAGCGAGCGACCGCGTGGACCTCGGCGTCGGGAGCGATCCCCGCCATGCCGATCCCGTTCGCCGGATTCGAGACGAGCACTCCCAACGTTCCCGTCCCGTGGTTCACCTCGGAGTGCGGGACGGACGGGTCCATCGCGTGGGACAGATGGACTCCGGCGCCGTGGAGATCCTCGTGGCCGAGGTCCCACCCGTACTCGCACACGTAGACACGGACGCCGTCTCCCGTGAACCTCCCGTGCGCGTCGATGTTGAGCCCGGGCGGAGGGGCGCGATATCCCTGAGCCGAGACGTGGCTGCGACTCGTCCGTCCGCAGTCGTCCCGAAGCGCGGGCGACGGCGTGTCGTAGAACACGAGCTGTGCCGACTCCACGACATCGCCGAACCGTTCGAGTTCACTCACGAGTTCCGCGAGCGAAGCTCTCGACCCCTCCCCCTCCGCCGGGAGCCGGCCGTGGAATCGCCCTTCGATGACCGTGAGGTGGTTGAGCAGGTTCGGCTGTCTCCGGCCCGACCGCTCGGACGCGCTCGCCGTGAACTCCCGGACCCTCTCCTCCGGAAGGCGGATCGTGCGCTCGAACCTCAGCCCAGCCTTCTCGACGAACTCCTGGAACGCCGCGGAACGATCGGCCGATCCGCCCCTGAGTTCGAGGACCCCGTCCGCGCGAAGCACACAGGAGTAGTCTTCCGAGATCTTCACGTGCACGACCGACCCGGCCGGGGCCCACTCTCCGGACGGTGGCGCGTCTCCGAGGCTGCGTCCCCCCGGCGCGGCCTTCTCCCTGACCTGCCGCGACTCCCTCGCTTCCTCTCGTTCGTCTCGGGTGCTCCGGCATCCCGTGATCACCAGGGCGAGAACCAGCAGAACGAGACTCGATTCGCGTTCCATGCGTCGACCCTCAGGGCTGGGGCTGGCCACGAGTCAGGTCGCTCATGTGCAGCAGGAGATCGGTCGAGATCCGATCCCTGAGCACCTGCCGATGACGGAGCCGATTCGGGGGCACTTTCTGGAGGGTGACATCGGCCGCGATCCAGACCGGACTCCCCCGCGGGACCTTGGCGACCGCGTAGCCGTACCCGGACCCCGAGGTCACGGTGAGCACCGGACTCGGCAGGGCGCTCCCGACCTGAGGAACGGGCCCGGTTCCGACGCTCACCGCGATCTGGTCCCAGTCATGGGCGTACTGCCTCTTGTCTCCGATCACGTACAAGAGGAGCAGCTGCTCTCCGGTGCCGGGAAGCGACGGACCGAACGCGGCTTGCACCGACACTTCCAAGCCCTTCAGCGCGTTCATGGCTCGATCGACGACGGGCGTCGGAGGGGTGAGTTCGAGGACGTAGTGGAAGCTGAACGGATCGCCGGTCCCGTCGAGGGCCACGAGCTCGACCGCGAACCAGTAGGCGCTCCCCGGGACGTATCGGTCCGTGACCATTTCCCGCCAATTGGGAGGATACGCCGCCTCGCTCGGCTCGTGGAACTCGGCGATGAGATGAGAAGAGGCCGGCAGCGAACTCGCGGTCGGCGGCGCCGACGCCCCGTCTCCGAAGAGCAGCATCTCGGCGAGGTCGTACTCGGTCTCCTGCACCTCGACGATCAGCTCGACGGAACTCGACGACGAGGAGAAGGTCGCCGATGCGACGACCTTCGGCTCCTGCGGGGACGAACCCTGCGCCTCCGCGTCCGGACTCGACGACGCGATCCACAGCGCCGGCCCGACGATCCAAGTCGTGATCTTCGTGGTCATGGTGGAGATCTCTCCCTTCTTCCGAGGCCCCCGCCCAGAGCGAGTTCTCTCACGGGGCGCCGATGATGACGAAGCCGGCCCAGAGATACGGGTGCCCTTCCCGGACACCACCCTGGCGCCGCAGTTCCTCTTCCAGACTCGACACGACGGATGCCCCCCGCGCCCGGAGCGCGTTGCGCGCCTCGCGCCACGCCTCGACGAGAGGCCGGCCCTCCCCGTACCGAAGACCGTGGTACTTGGAGACGAGGACGTGGGTCGAGGCGTCGTCGATCTGCCACAGCGAAGCGAGGACCGCGCGCGAGCCGCTCCGCAGGAACGCGTTCGCGACCGACTGGATCCCCTCGCCGCGCAGCAACCGCCCGCGCGCGGTCTGGCACGCGGCCAGGACGACGATGTCGGCGCTCCAGCGGAGCCCGGCGATCCGGTCGAGCCCGAGGAGCCCGCCGTGTGACTCGTCCCACGAGAGCAAGAGGCCGGTCCGTCGCGGGTCGGCGGCATCGGCGAGAGCATGGCCCCCGAAGTACGCGACGGCATACTCTCCTTCGATCCCCGTGATGCGGTCGACGTTCGCGGCGCCTCCGAGCAGGACGTCGTAGCGACCCACGGAGAGACACTGGTCGCGCCCGGACACGTCGATCAACGCGAGCCTCTCGCGCGGAGTGAGCGACGCATCGAACCTCGTCACGTGCTTCGCCAGGTCCTCGACCTCCTCGCGGGTCAGATCGAGGCGTCCGAGGCGATGTTCGGGGCGAGACCGGTCTTCGATCTCGAGTTCGGCGCCGTACACGGGGTCGCCGATCAGCAGGTAACGGTCTCCGCGCGGGCCCCTCGGAACCGACCGGAGGTGGGCGAGCACGGGAGAGGACGGCTCGAGGGTGACGTCGACCGACTCGTACAGGAACTCGAGATCACCGAACCGCGAGGCGTGCGTACCCCTGGGCACGACGAGCGCGTCGAACGGCAGCGCGGCCAGGGCGTGGCTCGGCACGATCGTCAACGCACGCGGCAGGGCGCCGCGGAGGATCGGGTCGAGCAGGTCGACGAAGAGCGCTCCGCCCACCCGCTCCACGTCGGCGAGCGACATCGCTCGGTCGCGGTCGGAGAGTCCATGGAAGTACACATCGGCCCGGCGCTCCATCGGAGCGCGATCGCCGAGATCGAAGTGCTCGAGCCCCTGGGCATCCAGGCGGTAGGCATACAAGCGGGTCTCTCCCGGCGCGAATTCGACGATCGTCTCCCCCTCGTGCCGCGTCGCGGTCAAGGCGCGTGTCACGTCGTCCTCGGGAACGCGGTCTCCTCTCATCCCCTCCAGCAACGACCGCCCTTTCCACCGAGCCGCCGCCAGGAACCCGCCTTCGATCGCGAGACGCCTCGCCGCCTCGTCCCGCGCGCACGTGATCGTTCGCGCGGCGAGGTCCTGCGCCAGTTCGCCGAATCGATGGAATCGTGATCGAACGCCGGCCGCCTCGCGGGGGGCGAGACGCCTCACCGCCTCGCCGTCGAGGATCTGCTCGGCGCAACCGAGGTGTCCCGCCGCGTCGTCCAGCCGCCCCTCCGCGAGTGCGATCCGCGCGAGCGTCTCGAGGGGGTAGATCTCTCGAACGGCTCGTCCGAGCTCGCGAAAGATCGAGAGCGCCCGGGCGGAATGGGCCCGAGCCGCGCCGGTCGCGCCGAGGACGCGCAGGGAGTCACCGAGGCCCTCCCACGCGATCGCCTCGAGATCCCTCAGTCCGTGTTCGCGCGCGAGACCGAGCGCAACGATCGAGTGCGCCATCGACTCGGGCACTCGGTCGAATCGAAGCCGCAGGAGCCTCGCGAGGTTCACCCGAGTCTGCACCTCCCGACGAGCCCGGTCGGTCGGCGGGCCGCGGCCCCGCGCCATCGACTCGAGCGCGGACTCGTAGCACGCCCACGCCTCCCCCCATTCCTCCATCTCCTCCAGCGCGACCCCGAGGTTCATCAGCGCCCCCGCTCGGGCCACGCCTTCGTCGCGGCTCGTCCGCTCGAGGACGGCGCGCCTCAGTCGAAGCGCCTCCTCCGCCTCACCGAACTCCGCCGCGAGCTGCGCGCGCGTCTCCAGGATCGGAACCTCGAGGCCCACGGTGTCCAATCGCTCCAAGGCATGCAGGCACTCCCTCGCTTCGGCGAGGCGGTCGGTCTCGAGCCGGAGCTGCGCGCGCTCGCCGAGGACGACCGCGCGCTGCAGCGGGCTCCCGGCGAAATGCATGGCCAGCTCCAGCAGCTCCTCGGCGCGCTGCGGCTCGTCCCGAGTTCGATGGGCGCGCGCCGCCTCGATCAGCAGCGGGCTCCGTGAGTTCGGGTCGAGTCCCGCTTCGACCAGGGAAGACACGAACGACTCGACCCGTGCGCCGTGTCCACGCCGGACCAGGCTCTCGATCTGCGCGCCGGCGACCGAGTCAGGGGCGACCTCGCTCTCCCGGGCCCGTCGCAGGACCCCTCGTACGAGGCCGCGAACGCGCTCCCGCTCCCCCGCTTCGTCGCCACGAACGACGTGGAGATCGAACGGCCCGAGTCTCCTGTCGACTGCGTGCACGAAGACCGGATACGAGACTCCGGCGCCCGCTTCGAAGGTCAACACCGGGTCGCCCTGGAGTTCGGTCTCGCCGACGACGACGGCACCCGAACCGTCACGAACCCCGAACGACGGGTGGAACGCATCGGTCGCCAGCCGGACGGTGGTCGGCCCGGCCTCGTCGAATCGGAGCCACACGACGGGTTTCGCGGACCGCGGCTCGAAGAGCTCCATGGCGTGACGGCCGACGCCGACCGGTTCGCCCGTGTCGCCGAGGAGCATCGCGGCGATCGTCAGGATCGTGGGGGCCGCGTTCATCTCCCGGATGGCCAATCGTCCACCTCTTCCTGCGGCAGCGTAGCAGCTCTCGTATGGAAGGGGGGGAGCCGGACGGACCGAAGCTCCCCGTCCCGAGACGCTCGCGGCACGCCCGATTCCGCCGGGCCGTCCCTGGGTCTCGGGGCCGGCCACGGCCGGACGATCGGTCGACGGACGCGATCCCGAGCCTCACCAGTCGTCGTCCGGCGCGTCGTCCCTCGCGCCGCGGCCGTCGGCGAGCTCGTCGTCGGCGAGCTCTTCGTCGCGGCGCGTCTCGTCCTCGTCGGGGGGGCGGGCGCGCAGCGCGTCGAGCCAGTCCTCGGGGACGGTGAAGAAGCCGCGGCGGATCGTCGCTCCCTCGGCGACCGCGAGCGACAGCGCGGTCAGATCCCCCCGCCACTCCGCCTTCCCCCCCATCGTCACCGGCCCGGAGACCAGCGCCTCCCGACACTCGAGCTTCCCCTCCAGCTCGATCCCCTCGTGCGCGACGATGCGCTGCTGGGCGACGACGCGCCCCTTCCTCGTGACGATCAGCCGTCCGCACGTCTCGACGTTCCGCACCCCGAGGTACGACTTCACGACGATGTCCTCGACGGTGAGCGTCTTGCTGCACGCGGGACAGACCGTGGACGTCGTGCGCCCGCTCACGTCCTGAGAGCGGCCACAGTGATAGCAGGTGATGCGGCGCGGAGGTCCCGGAGGCTTCGCCATGGAAACGCCGGACGGACCGGGTGCGTGACCGCACCGGTCGGCGAACGCGACGGTCCTGGAGCGCGGGCCTTACTTCTTCCCGGACCTCTGCTGCTCGGTCTGGCCGCCGCCCTGGCCGCCTCCGCCTCCTCCGCCGCCGCCCGACGCGCCGCCGCCCGGCCGGTTCTTCATCGCGTCCGGCCCGACGCTGACGTGCCCCTGGAACGCCGCCCCTTCGGTGACGACCAGCTTCGGCGCGACCAGGTCGCCCTTCACGCGCGCGGTCGCGTTCAGCGCCGCCTTCTCCGCCGCGGTGATGTTCCCCTCGAGCGCCCCGTCGACGTGGACCACGCCGGCCTCGACCGACGCGCTGCACTGCGCCTTGTCGGCGACCTGGATCTCGCCCTTCGCGCGGATCGTCCCCTCGAACCGCCCGAGGATCCGGGCCCGGCTCTCGACGGTCATGTCGCCCTTGATGACGGTGTCGGCCCCGATGACCGTCTCGGTGGTGGACTGGTGCTCAGCCATGGTGATGCTCCGTTCGGATCGATCTCTTGGTGGGGCGGACACCATAGCGGGGCGGGGCGGAGGCCGGACCCACGAGATCCCTCCACCGCCCCCCCGCGGCGGCGGTCCGAAGTTCGGACGCCCCGCCGCTCCTACAGGAACTCGAGCCGCAGCCCGTTCGTCGCGGACCTCCCGAGCTGGACGTTCGGGTCGGCGACGAGCGCCTGGAGGTGCACCGCCGCGCCGGCGGGGACGCCGGGCGGGACGACGGTCGCGAGGACGACCTTCCCCTGCCCGGCTCCGACGCCGCCGAGCGGGAGGAAGGCGACCTGCGGGAGGACCGGCGCGACCACCACGTCGCACCCGAAGCCGATCGGGAGCGTGCCGGCGCCGAGACCGATCAGGAGGGCGGCGGTGCTGCCGCCGAGCGCGTCCTCGATCATCAGGCGGAACGGGACGCCGGCGCTCGGGCAGCCGTCGGCGCGCAGGCGCGGGGTGACGAAGATCGCGCCGACGCACCCCGGTCCGTACTCGGTCGCGCACTCGACCGGCGCCATCGCGAGGACGTCCGGACCGGGGAGCGCGCTCCGGACCTGGCCCGTGCCGGCCGCGGGGTCGATCGCGATCAGCCGCTTCTGCGCCACCTCGTACGCGAGCATCCCGCCGCCGAACGGATCGGACGTCAGCGCGCCGCCGGAGAGGAGGTCGATCCCCGCGCCGAGCCCGGTCCCGACCGGTCCCGACGTTCCGTTCGCCGGGTCGACCTTGTCGATGCGCCAGAGCGAGGACCCCTGCGTCGACAGGGAGTAGAGCTGCCCCGACGCGTCGAACGCGAGACCGACGAGCGCCTGCTGCGCGAGCGCGATCGAGACCGGCTTCACGTCGGTGACGCTCGCGATCGCGAAGTCGTACCGGTTCAGCGTCGGCACCGGGTGGTCGGTGAACGTGAGCAGGAACCAGAGCGATCCGTCGGTCGGATCGACCGCCGCCCCGACCGGGACGCCCTGGCCGATGTCCGCCACGAACGCCGCGGCCGGCGTCGCCTCGTCGATCGAGTAGAGGCGCGCGGTCGGCTTCGCGATCTGCGAGATCACCGGCGCCGCGGACAACCCCCAGAGCTTCCCGTCGGTCGTGCGCGCGAGCGCCCCGATCCCGATCTCGCTCGGGTGGGTCAGCGTCACCGAGCCCGCCGGCGCCTGGAGACCGGCGTTCGAATCGAGCCGGAACAGGTCGGGGGTGATCGACCCGAACGCGACGACGTCGTCGGCGGCGGTCGCGTCGGCGCCGGCGAGGGCGAGGGCGAGCGGGAGGGCGAGAGAGCAGGTCGAACGCTTCATGGGGACGGCTCCGAGGGTCCGGATGGACCGTGGTCGAACGAAGCGGCGGGGCGGCGCGCACCAGCGTACCGCATCGACGACGGTCCCGGTGTCAGAGCCGGCGGAGCTCCCGCTCGACCGCGTCGACCGTCTCGTCGAGGCTCGACGTCCCGGCGGTCAACCCGACGACGTCGGCCCCGGCGAACCACCCGGGCTCGAGGTCATCAGGCCCCTGCACGAGGACCGCACGGGTGCCGACGCTCTCGCAGAGACGCACGAGCTGTCGGCTGTTGTTCGAGTTCGCGCCGCCGACCACGACGACCACGTCCGCCTCGCGAGCCAGCGCCTCGACCGCCGCGACCCGCTGGCGGGTCGGTTCGCAGATCGTGTC
>JBICIB010000125.1:0-7188 GCA_043101415.1 Planctomycetota bacterium JB042
CGGCCCGGGATCTCCCGGGCCGCGCGGCGGCCGCGCTTCGTCGGCGGGCTACTCGAACGTCACCGTGACGCCGTTCGTCGCCGAGAACCCGCCCGGCGCGCCCGGATCGAGGACGAACGCCTGGGCGACCACCGTCCCGGGACCGACCGAGGCCGGGATCGGGATCGTCACGAGGGCGCGTCCGTCGACGTCCGTCGGCAGGGTCGGCGCGAGCGGCGCCGGCGAGGCGACGAGCGACGTGCACCCGTTCGGGAGCGACGTCGCGCCGGCCGCCGCCCCGACGAGCAGGAACGCCGTCGTGTTCGCCTTCGCGACCGAGAGGCGCAGGCGGACGTCACCGCCGGCGACCGCGCACCCCTGCGCGTTCAGCAGCGGCGCCAGTCCGTTCGTCCCCTGACAGCTCGAACCGAACCTCGAGAAGCTGCCCGCACAGTCGGAGTGGACCGACACCGCGCCGGCGGGGAACGAGCCGTAGGGGAGCCTCGGCCGCCCGATCGCGAGGTCCGGCCGACCGTCGAGGTCGAGGTCCGCGACCCCGGCGACAGCGTCTCCGAGCGCCTCGCCCGGCGCCTCTCCGTACGCCGTGGAGAGGAGCGCGCCGGTCAGCCCCGACCAGACCCGGACCGCGCCGGAGCCCGCGTCGGTCGACGTCTCGTCCGGAGAGCCGACCGCGACGTCCGGCACGCCGTCCCCGTCGACGTCCCCCGCCGCCGCGACCGCCGTCCCTGGCCGGCCCACTTCACCGGCGCGGCGAACGTCCGGACGATCGCGCCCGTCGCCCCGCTCAGCACGCGCGCCGCCCCCGAGAACGGCGCGGCCGCGGAGAGCCCCGGCTCCCCGACCAGGAGGTCCGGTCGGCCGTCCTGGTCGACGTCCCCCGCCGCGGCGAGCGCCCAGCCGAGCGACGACAGCGGGCCTCCGTCCGCCGTCCAGAGCGTCGCCCCGCTCGATCCCGACACGACCCGCACCGAGCCGGCGTTCTCTCCGGGCGTGTCGTCGAGCGGCGATCCGACGGCGACGTCGTCGACGCCGTCGCCGTCCGCGTCCCCGACCCCCGCGACCGCGCGGCCGAGCGCGGCGAACGGCGTCGTCCCCGAGACCGCGAGCAGCACGGCGCCGTCGACCCCGGAGTGGACGGTCGCCGCGCCGGCCTCGATCGGACCGGTGCTGACGCCGGGCGCGCCGACGATCACGTCGAGCGCGCCGTCGTTGTTCACGTCCCCGGCGACGTCGACCGCCCACCCGAACCGGTCGTTCGGCTGCGCGCCGACCAGCAGCACCGACGTCACGCCGGTCGCCGCCGATCGGATCCGGACGACGCCGCTGCCGAGGCCGTTCGCGGGCGTCCGCGGCGCGCCGGTCGCGACGTCGGGGACCCCGTCCCCGTCGACGTCGCCGAGCCCGGCGACCGCGTACCCGACCCACTCGGCGGCGGACTTCGCCTCGATCGAGAGGAGCGCGGCGCCGGTCCGCCCGGAGACCACGTGGAAGCCGCCCCGGTCGACCGGCGACTCGAGCCCGTGCGCCGCCGGGGCGTGCCCGACGACGAGGTCGGGGAACCCGTCCCCGTCGACGTCGCCCGCGCCCGCGACCGCCGTCCCGTACCCCGCGGTGATCCCGGGATCGGCGACGAACAGGATCTCCTCCTGGGCGTCGGCGAAGGCCGCCAGCGACACGGCGAACGCGGCGGACGTGAGGGTCCGTTCGGTGAGGGTGGAGCGCGTCATGGCAGGGTCACCTCGAGGCCGTTGGTGGTGGAGAGCGGAAGCGAGGCGTCGACGACGACCGCCTGCATCGTGAACGTCGTCGGCGGGACGACGGCGGGGAGCGTCACCGGAACGGTGATCTCGCCGGAACCCTGGCCCGCGCCGCCGAGCGGGAGCGGGACGACGACGGGGGCGAGCCCGGTCAGGAGGAGCTCGCAGCCGTCGAGGACCGTCGAACCCGCGCCGTTCCCGAAGAGGAGGAACGCGGTGCTGTCGCCGGGTGCGTGGCGGATCTCCAACGCCCCCGTGCCGCCGGGCCCGGGGCAACCGGTCACCGCGAGCGCCGGCACGTAGGTCGACGTCGAGCACCCCTCTCCGAACGGCAGGTACCGCGCGCAGAGTCCCATGACCACGGCCGCGACGCCGAGCGACACGCCCCCGACGGACTTCCGGCTCGCGCCATGGACGAACTCCGCCAGCCCGTCGCCGTCGAGATCGCCGACCGCCGAGACCGACTGCCCCGTCCGGTCGAACGCGAGCTCGTTGTGGACGCTCGCGAGGATCGAACCGTCGCTCCCCGACAGGAGCTGCACCCCCGGCGAGAAGCTCGCGTCCGGGTCGCCGACCGCGACGTCCGCGCGACCGTCCCCGTTCGCGTCCCCGACGATCGCGACCGCGAACCCGTAGCTCTTCGAGAAGAACGTCCCCTCGCGCGCGAACGTCGCCGCGCCGGTCCCGCCGGTGAAGAACTCCACCATGCCCCGGCCGAAGGGCCCGCCGCCCGGCGAGCCGACGACCACGTCGTCGAACCCGTCGGCGTCGAGGTCGCCCCCGCCGCCGACCGCGCGCCCGAACTCCTGCTCCTCGACGGTGCCGAACCACCGATGGATCCGGACGCCGTCCTTCCCGGAGTAGACCTCGGCCACGCCCGCGTGCGGCAGCGACGTGAGCGCCAGCCCCGCGCCGCCGGCGGCGAGGTCGAGGAAGCCGTCCCCGTCGACGTCGCCCGCCGCGGACACGGACGTCCCGAGCGACTCGCCGAGCGACAGCCCCTCCCACTGGAAGAGGATCGCGCCGGTCGCGCCGGAACGGAGTTCGACCGCCCCCTTGTCGGCGCCGAAGAACGACCACGAGCCGATCAGCACGTCGGCCCGTCCGTCGCCGTCGACGTCGCCCGGGCCGCGAACCGATCGTCCGTACCCTCCGAACTCGACGTGGCCGGTGAACGAGTGGATCGGCCCTCCCGTCTGGCCGGAGTAGACCGCGACCGCCTCCTGGCCCGACCCCGCGATCGGGGTCGCCACCGCGACGTCGCCGCGGCCGTCGCCGTCGACGTCGCCGACCAGGTCGACCGCCCGCCCGAACGTCCCGATGTTCGGCGACGGCGCGAGGTGCGTCCGCAGCACCGTGAAGTCGACGCCGGAGAGGACGTCGACCCGGCCGGCGCCGGTCGAGCCGACCACGACGTCGGGGGTCCCGTCCCCGTCGACGTCGGCGCCGCCGCCGACCGCCTGGCCGGTCGCGCCGAACGGCACGGAACCGCCGAACTCGAGCTTCACCTCCTGGGCGGACGACGGAGCGGCGGCGATCGTCAGGACGAGGAGGGGTGCGGCGCGGAGGGTCGGTGGGGACAAGGGTGGACCTCCGGTGGGTCGGGGAGCGAGACGCGGGGAGGGCCGGACGTCCCGGCCCCTCGTTCGAAGAGACGGATTCCCCCGCCGCGACGGTCCGCGCCGCGAGGAAATCTCCGGGATTCCGAACGACTCAGAAGCAGGCGAAGTTGGTGCAGCCCCCCGGGGGCTGGATCGTCATCTTCGCGAGGCTCGAGAAGAGCGCCGGCGCGGCGGGGTAGCTCGGCGGGAGCGAGGCCCCCTGGAAGAAGACGTCGAGGCCGACCAGCGCGCCGGGGACGTTCAGCGTGATCGGGAGGGACTGGCAGACGGCGGTCGAGCCGACGGACGCGAGCGAGAAGAGCGGAGGGCCGAGCAGGAGCGAGCCGGTGCTCGCGTCGACCGGGAGGTAGCCGGTCTGACCCGACACGAACAGCAGCACGGTCGCGGGCGTCGGCGCCGGACACATGTCGAGCGTCACCGAGCAGCCGATCCCCGGATGGTTGCAGACCGACAGGGAGAACTTCGCGTTCGCGACCGACTGGACCTCGATCAGCGGACAACTCCCGCTGACGTCGATCCCGGTGAACGTGCGGTTCCCGAACACGCCGTTCAGGTCGACGCTCGAGCTCCGGAGATGGACCGAGGTCTCCTGGATCCGGTGGGTGGCGCCGGGCGCGCACGGCTCGGGCGCGCCGAGCGCCTCGATCCGGCCGGTGACGCTGACGCTCTGCGCGCCGGCGAGGGGGAGCGCGGCGAAGAGAAGCACGAGGGAGAGGAGTGGACGCACGGCGACCTCCGTTGTCGCGCGGGCGGCAGGGGGCCCGCGGGCCGCCCATTCTGCCACGGCGCACCGCCGCCGAGGGGCCGACGCCGCGTCGAGGTCAGCGCGACTCGACGTCCGTCCAATACTTGTCGGGGTCGTGCGCGTCGACCTGCTCCCTCCGCGGCGGCAGCGGCGGCGGCGCGGGGCCGGCGAGAGCGGTCCTCACGAACACGACGCCGAACCCCGCCGCGATCACGCAGACTCCGCAGAGGAGTGGGACGAGGAGGAGGACGATCGTCCCCCGCTCCCCCTGCCGCGCCCCGGTCTCCCCGAACAGGAGGACCGTCGTCCAGTAGGCGACCAGGAGCGCCACCGCGCAGAGCCCCGCGCCGAAGACCCCCGAGACGCCGCGCACGATCCCGCGGGCCACCCCGCCTTCCCGCGTGTGCCGGAGCGCCATCGGGAGGAGGAGGGCGAGGGCCGTGAGCCCGTACAGGACCCGCTCCGCGCCGTGGCCGCAGATCGCGAGCCCGATCAGGACGAGCGGCGCGAGCCGGGCCGCGAGCCGGAGCCGGGAGAGCCCGTCCGGGAAGGCGTCGAGGGAGGGCCGCATCCTCGACGCATCGGCCGATCTCGACCCGATCTTGAGGAGCGGCCGGGCGGCCCCGCCTCACTCCGGGGCGGCCGAAGCGGCGCCGGAGACGACGACGCGGGTGTGCCGCAGGAGGCCCGCGTCCCCCGGCCGGCCGTGCCCGGAAACGACGACTCGGGCCGCGCCGTAGCGTTCGATCAGACGGTCGACGGCGGCCGGCCAGCGCGCGAGGTCGGCGTCGGCCAGGTTCCCCGGTCCGGTCGCGGCGGCGGCGCGGACCATGCACCCGCCGAACAGGACCCGGGACGCGGGGAGCCAGACGACGACGTTGTCCGGCGCGTGCGCCGGCCCGGGATGGAAGAGCTCGAGCCGCGCGCCCGCGCGCTCGACGAGGAGCGGCCCGTCGGCCGGGGACGACGGACCCTCGAGCACCTCGACGCCCTCCGCCCGGACGCGCTCGATCCCGCCGTCCCGGTCGTCGTGCGCGTGCGTCACGACGGCCGCCACGATCGGGGCGGCGAGGTCGTGACGGGCCCACTCGAGGATCGCCGCCGCCTGCGTGTCGTCCCAGCCGGTGTCGACGAGGATCGCGCCGCGGTCTCCGACCACGACGAGGCCGTTCGCCGCGACGCGCGAGCCGTCGGCGAGGGTGCCGACCGTCTCGTGCATCCAGACCCTCTCGGCCAACCGTTCGAGCGCGACGTCGTCCCTCGCGGCGAACGCCTCCTCCCCGTCCGACCGCGGCAGACCGCAGCCGATCGGACCGACGACCAGAGCCGCGAGGAGGAGGAACCGGACGGACCGTTCGGCGGGGAAGAGGAGTCCAGAGCGCGTCATCCCCCCACGATACGGACGTCGCCTCTCAGGCGAGCGCTCCCTCCAGGCGGTCACGCCGCCGGATCACCAGGAGGACGAACAGCCAGAAGCCGAGGAGCGTGGCCGCCGCCACCAGGCGGAGGCCGTCGTCGACCACCGAGAGGTCGACGAGCTGGGTCACCTCCGGGTGCGCGGCGAGGTCGCGCGCCACCTCCGCCTCCCGCGCCCCCGCGTCGAAGAGATAGAGGAGCTTGTCGGCCGAGTAGAGGACCGCCCCCGCGAGGACGGCGCGGATCGTCCAGCCGGCCCCGCGCCACAGCCCGACGCCGATCGCGAGGAACGCCGCCGCGAACAGGAGGTGGAACGCCACCGCGACCGCTCCCCCGCGAAGCGCGCCGAGGAGGGGAACGGGAGCGGCCGGCGAGAGGAGTTCGAGCGCGCCGGAGACGACGAACAGCGCGCCGCTCGAGCGGAAGAAGAACCCGGGTCCCTCGGACCGCTCCGGGGGCGGCGGGGACCCCCAGACCTCCTCCTCCTTCGTCGCGCCGCAGAAGCGACAGACGATCGCCTCGTCGCGGATCTCCTCGGCGCAGTACGGACAGCGCATGGGTTCCTCCGGCGGAGCGGCGCCGGGCGCCGACCCATCCCGGACATCGTCGCACGGGCGGCCCGACCTTGCGCCGGATCGCGGCGGACGGCCGGTCTCACTCGGGCGGCCCCACGGCCTCGACCGAGTGGACGTCGACCTCGGCGTCGAGGATCGGATCGCCCAGGAGCTCTCGATACACGGCGACCTCGTCCGCCGTGCGGAAGCTCGCCGCGAGCCGCGCGAACTCCTCGTCCCCGATCCGGCGCTCGGGCAGGATCAGCGGGGGCTTCAGGTACGGCACGAGCGTCAACCAGGGGAGGGCGATCCCGGCGAGCGCGCCGGCCGACCCGAACCGGACACCGAGATCCTCGTCGGTCAGCGCCGAGACGGCGGTCGACGTACTCGCCAGCACGTCGAGCGGGTAGAGGATGAGCGCGAGCGCGGCGTCGGCCACCGGGAGCGCCGGAGACGTCAGGACCGGCCCCGGTGCGTCGCACGTGACGCGAAGGGCGAGGCCGGCGCCGCTCTCCGACCTGACCTCCTCGCGGACCACGATGCGGGCGAGCGAGAGGCAACCCGTCGTCGCCGGCAGGAGGACGGTCACGGCGAGGAGCGCCCGTCGCCGGGTCACGACGTCCTCGGCACGCCGCGGGGACGAGCGCCGGGTTCGCTGGGGCGGGGGTGATCTGTCGCGTTCATCTTGCGCCCGGCGCGATCGCGGGCGGGCGATAGAATACCGTGATGACCTCCGACGACGCGCCGACGCCCTCCATCACGCAGATCTACCGCGACCGGAGCGTCACGTTCGACCAGCTCGTCGCCGAGGACGACGCCATGACGGAGGTCGTCCGGCAGGCCGAGCGGGCCGCTCGATCGGACGCGTCGGTCCTGATCGTCGGGGAGACGGGGACCGGGAAGACGCTCCTCGCGCAGGCGATCCACAACACCTCGCCGCGGGCGGAGAAGCCGTTCGTCGCCGCGAACTGCGCCGCGTTCGCCGAGTCGCTCCTCGAGTCGGAGCTGTTCGGCCACGAGAAGGGGGCGTTCACCGGCGCCGAGCGGGTCAAGAAGGGCGTCTTCGAGCTGGCGGACGGCGGGACGCTCTTCCT
>JBICIB010000126.1:0-7114 GCA_043101415.1 Planctomycetota bacterium JB042
GCGCGCGATCGCGACGACCGCGTGCACGGCGAGCTGCTCGCGGTCGGCCACGGTCGACGGCACGTCCCGCATCAGCTCGCGGTACTCCGGTTCGGCCTGGTGCGCCCAGGCGAGCTGGGCGCCGAGCAGGACGATCACCCAGCTCATGTAGATCCAGACCAGGAAGATCGGGAACGCCGCGAACCCGGCGTAGATCTCGTTGTACCGCGCGACGCCGACCTGGAACTCGACGTGCAGGACCTGGAACACCTGCCAGAGCGTGCCGCCGAGGATGCCGCCGATCAGCGCGGAGAGGACCTTCACGCGCGTGTTCGGGAGCGCCATGTAGAGGAAGCCGAACCCGAGCCAGAGCGACAGGAGCGGCAGGAGCTTGAACCCGAGCGTGAGGACCGGACCGAGGCGGAGGTCGTCCGAGAGGTACTCGACGAACGCGTTGCTCTGCAGCGCGCCGGTCGCCGCGGTCGAGGTGATCAGCAGGATCGGCGTGACGACGACGAGCGCGACGTAGTCCGTCACCTTCCGGACGAACGACCGCGGCCGGTCGACCCCCCAGATCCGGTTCAGGACGTTCTCGATGCTCGTCAGGAGCTTGATGACCGTGAACAGGACGAACGCCAGGCCGAAGATCCCGAGCCGTTGGAAGTTCGTCTTCTCGACGAAGTCGAGGATCTTCTCGATGGCGACCCGGAGCTCGATCTTCTCCTCCGCCGGGATGGAGTCGTCGATCTCGACGGGCGACTCGCCGGACTCGGCGCCGGTCGTCTCCGGCGGATCCTCCGACTCGTTCGCGGCGTCCCCCGCGGCCGCCCCTTCCGCCTCCCCCTCGCCGGGGACCTCGACGTCCCCGCCGAAGAACGACTCCAGGAACGGTTCGACCGTCGTGTCGAGGAGGTGGTCCCACGCCCCGAAGCCCTTGGCGACCGACGCCGCGAGCGCGATCGTCGGGACGAGCGAGAGGACCGTGATGTAGGTCAGCCCCGAGGCCTGGTTCAGGCACTCGTTCTTCATCAGGCCGCGGACGGCGAGGTAGGCGATCCGGGCCGAACGGACGCCGATCGCCCGGAACGTCGGGAGGCCGACCAGTTCGGTGTCCCAGACGTCCCGCCCGAGGAAGTTCTTCACCCGGGTCTGCAGTTGTCGGAGCCGCGACTCCTTGCTCATCATATGGGGAAGCCTAGCAAGCCGTCCCGCAAGTCGGAGGTTCGAGGGACATGTTGGAACCATCGGCCGAAGTCGCCGCCGCGCTCGAGGGATGCGCCGTCCTGGAACCGGGCGCCGACCTCCTCCTCCTGACCGGAGAGGACCGCGTCGACCTCCTGCAGCGCATCTCGGCGAACGACGTGAAGGCGCTCACGCCGGGAACGTGGCACTGGAACTGCCTCACCACCGCGAAGGGGCGGCTGGTCGACCGGGTCCGGATCCTCGCCTCGGACGACTCCCTGCTCCTGCTCGGCACCGCCGGCCGCGGCGGGGCGATCGAGGCGTGGCTCGACCAGTACACGATCACCGAGGACGTGCAGGTCGAGGACGTCTCCGGCGACCTCCAGCTCCTCCACCTCGTCGGCCCGCGCGCGATCGAGATCGCGCGCCGCTTCCTCGACGTCGACCCGCGGTCGCTCCCGGCCGGCGGCCTGGCGGAGGCGACGGCGGCCGGGGACGCGGTGACCGTCCTCCGCACGGAGGGGAACCTCGCGGACCCCGGCGTGCTCCTCGTCGTCCCGGCGAACGACGTCGACGCCGTCCGCGGGGTCGCCGCCGACGCCGGCGCCACGCCGCTCTCCGCCGAGGCGTGGGACGCGGTCCGCGTGACGGTCGGTCTGCCGCGCGTCGGCGTCGACGTCACCGAGGACCACCACCCGCTCGAGGCGGGGCTGTGGGACGGGGTCTCGTTCGACAAGGGGTGCTACGTCGGGCAGGAGGTGCTCGCGCGCCTCCGGAACTACGACAAGATCCAGCGGCGCCTCGTGACCCTCGCCCTCGGCGGCGAGGCGGAGCCGGGCGCCGAGCTGTTCGCGGACGGGAAGCCGGTCGGCACGCTGACGACCGTGGTGTCGTCCCCGTGGCTCGACGCGCCGCGCGCGCTCGGGTACGTGAAGACCCGGACGATCCAGGCCGAGGCCGCGCTGACGGTCGGCGAGGGCGGCCCGGGCGCGAAGATCGACGAGGTGGTCCGGCTCGGCGAGGGGAAGTGACGGCGCCCCGCTTCCACGAACGGCAGCGGCTCACCCAGTGGTGGTTCCGCGGCGTGCTGATCGGACTCGTCGTCCTCGCGCTCTGGGCGTTCGTCCAACAGGTCGTCCTCGGCCGGCCGTTCGGCACGAACCCGGCGCCGGACGCGGCGGTCTGGGTCCTGACGCCGCTCGTCGTCGCGTTCGCCGTCGGCCTCCAGTGGCTCCATCTCGACGTGACGGTCGACGAACGGAACCTCCGCGTCCGCTTCCTTCCGTTCGTCCGGAAGGAGGTCCCGCTCGCGCACGTCCGCCGCGCCGAGGCGACGACCTACCGCCCGATTCGCGAGTACTGGGGCTGGGGGGTCCGTTTCTCACCCGGCCGCGGCTGGTGCTACACCATGAGCGGCGACCGGGGGGTGCGGATCGAGCTGGACGACGGGAAGGCGTTCCTCGTCGGCTCGCAGCGGGCCGACGAGCTCGCCGCGGCGCTCACGTCCCGGACCGCGCGACCCGACGGCTCGAGGCGCTGACGCGGCCCGGGCTCACGACTCGTCCATCGCGCGGCGCGCCTCGTCGGCCAGCTCGCGCGTGTTCCTCTCGATCGCGAAGAGCGCGGTCAGGACCTCGGCCACGCCGACCAGGAGGAGGCCGAGCGCGACGACGCCCAGGCCGGGGAGCATCGACGCGAGCTCGCGCGTCTCGGCGGTGACGTACGCGCCGTGGAACAGCCCGGAGGCGACGACCACCCAGCCGCCCGCGCCGAGGAGCGACGCGATCGGGGTCGAAGGGACGTACGCGGGTTCCTCGGTCTCGGTCACGGCGTCTCCTCCCGTCCCGTCGCCGTCACGTCGTCGCCGGCTCGTACCGGCCGTGGACGCGCTCGAGCGTCTGGCAGATCTCCCCCAGCGTACACCCGCGCTCGACCGCCTCCACGAGGATCGGCATCAGGTTGTCGGTCCCCCGGGCCGCCGCCTCGAGCGACTCGAGGAGGCCGCGCGCCGCGGTCTCGTCGCGCGACCGCTTCACCGCGTCGACCTCGGCCCGCCGCGTCTCGCGCAGCCGGTCGTCGATCCGGAACGGCGGCGGCGGCTCCTCCTCGACCTCGAACCGGTTGACCCCGACGACGACCGTCTCCCCCGCCTCGACCGCCCGTTGGTGCCGGTACGCGGCCTGGTGGATCTCCCCCTGGACGTAGCCGCGCTCGATCGCCGCCACCGCCCCGCCCATCCCGTCGATCTTGTCGAGGTACGCGCGCGCCCGCTCCTCGAGCTCGTCGGTGAGCGCCTCGACGAACGGCGACCCGCCGAGCGGATCGACCGCGTTCGGGACGCCCGACTCGTGCGCGATCACCTGCTGGGTCCGGAGCGCGAGGATCGCCGACTCCTCGGTCGGGAGGGAGAGCGCCTCGTCCCGCGAGTTGGTGTGGAGCGACTGCGTCCCGCCGAGGACCGCCGCGAGCGCCTGCAGGGTGACCCGGACGACGTTCACGTCCGGCTGCTGCGCGGTCAGGGTCGAACCGGCGGTCTGCGTGTGGAAGCGGAGCTTCATCGAGCGCTCGTCCTTCGCGCCGAACCGGTCCTTCATCAGCCGCGCCCAGAGCCGGCGCGCGGCCCGGAACTTCGCGATCTCCTCGAAGAAGTCGTTGTGGGCGTTGAAGAAGAACGACAGCCGCCCCGCGAACCGGTCGACGTCGAGCCCCGCGGCGAGCGCCGACTCGACGTACGCGCAGCCGTTCGCGATCGTGAACGCGATCTCCTGCGCCGCCGTGCTCCCCGCCTCGCGCATGTGGTACCCCGAGATCGAGACCGGGTTCCAGCGCGGGAGCGACTCGGCACAGTACGCCACGACGTCGGTCGTGATCCGCATCGCCGGCCGGATCGGGAAGCGGTAGGTGCCGCGCGCGATGTACTCCTTCAGGATGTCGTTCTGCACCGTCCCGCGCAGGGCCGCCGGGTCGACGCCGCGGCGCTTCGCGAGCGCCACGGTGAACGCGAGGAGGATCGACGCCGTCGCGTTGATCGTCATCGAGACCGAGACCTCGTCGAGCGGGATCCCGTCGAACAGCCGGTCGAGGTCGTCGAGCGTCGCGATCGACACGCCGACCTTCCCGACCTCCCCCTCCGACAGCTCGTGGTCCGGGTCGTACCCCATCTGCGTCGGGAGGTCGAACGCGACCGACAGCCCGGTCTGCCCCTTCTCGAGGAGCGCGCGGAAGCGGCGGTTCGTCTCCCCCGCGTCTCCGAACCCGGCGTACTGCCGCATCGTCCAGAGGCGGCCCCGGTACATCGTCGGGTGGACGCCGCGCGTGAACGGGAACTCCCCCGGACGGCCGAGCGCCGCGGGCGCGCCGGCGACCAGCGCGTCGGTCGGCTCGCGGTACGGCGGGACCTCGATGCCCGACGTCGTGACGCGCGGGCGCTCCGGATCGCTCATCGGTCCTCCTCGATCGGATGGTGCGTCCCGAGGTGCTCGAGCAGCGCCGCCATGTCGTCCGGAAGCGGCGACTCGAACGTCATCCGCTCCTCGCGCGCGGGGTGGATCAGCGACAGCCGGTGCGCGTGCAGCGCGTGGCGCCGCACCTCGATCCCCGGCGCCCCGCCGTCGCGCGCCCGGTCCTCCGCCGCCTGCCACGCCGCCACCGCCTGGCGCCCGTAGACCGGGTCGCCGACGATCGGGTAGCCGATCTGCGCCAGGTGGACGCGGATCTGGTGCGTCCGCCCCGTGTGCGGCATCGCCTTCACGTGCGTCGCCGTCGCGAACCGCTCGACCACCTCGTAGAAGGTCGACGACGGCTTCCCGTCCTGCGGGTCGATCCGCATCCGGTCGGGCTTGCGCGGGTCCTTCCCGATGGCCAGATCGATGTAGTCGGAGTCGAACGACATGGTGCCGACGACGACGGCGCGGTACTCCTTCTTCACGCGCTTCGCCTTGAACTGCTCGACCAGGTGCTGGCGGGCGTGGTTCGTCTTCGCGACCACCATCGCCCCGGTGGTGTTGGCGTCGAGACGGTGGACGATGCCCGGCCGGAACACGACGCCGACCTTGGCGATCTCCGGGTCGTGATGGAGGAGCGCGTTGACGAGGGTCCCGCTCTTCGTCCCCGGGCCGGGGTGGACGACCATCCCCGCCGGCTTGTCGATCACCAGGACGTGGTCGTCCTCGTGCAGGATCCGGAGCTCGATCGGCTCCGGCGCGGGGGACGACTCGGTCTGGGGCGCGAGGTGCGCCTCGATCGTGTCGCCCGGGCCGAGCCGATACGCGGGGCGGACCGGGCGCCCGTTCACGCGGATCTCGCCCGACGCGATGAGTCCGGTCAGAAACGACCGCGAGTACGCGGGATAGAACCGGTGCCCGAGGAACCGGTCGATCCGCGATCCGGCCTCCCCCTCACCCACTTCGATGGTCACGTTGGTCGTCAGCGGTGCCCACCCTTTTCGTCTTGAGGTCTTGCGCGATCCTGTTACCCTGTCCCAGCTTACCGCTAGACGGTGAAGACCGGAGGATCGATTTCGGATCCCGGCGGCTCGAGCCTCGGCCGCGTCGTACCGCCGTACCGGTCAACGTTCGCGCGACACCGTTCTCTCTCCAACCTCGACATCCCAGCGACAAGGCTCCACCGATGCAGTTGAAGACCGCTCTCCTCGGCCTGATCGGCACGCTCGGACTCGCCTGCGGCGAGGCGCGGGCCCACGTCGATCCCGCGCCGGCCGCCGCCGCCCCCTCGTCGGACTACAAGGGCATCCGCCAGACGAGCGACGCGGCGAGTCCGGCCGAACGGGTGCCGCCCCGGATGAAGTTCGTCCCCGGCGGGTCGTTCGAGGTCGGCCTGTCGGAGGACGACGTCCAGGCTCTGGAACTCGAGAACCCCGCCCTGATCAAGCTGTTCGCGGCGAGCACGCCGCGGCACGAGGTGACCCTCGAGCCGTACTACATCGGCGAGTTCGAGGTGACGAACGCCGAGTGGAAGATCTTCCTCGACGCGACCGAGCGGGAGCCGTCCAAGGACCTGACCGAGAACTACTGGATCGACGGCGAGATCCCGTCGGGCCACGAGCACCATCCGGTGACCTTCGTGTCGTTCCCCGAGGTCGAGGAGTACTGCCGCTGGGCGATGGTCCGCGTCCCGACCGAACACGAGTGGACGTTCGCCGCCCGCGGTCCGGACGGCGCGATCTTCCCCTGGGGGAACGAGTTCGACGAGCCGATCCCGCAGGAGCTGCAGCGCCGCCCGCGCGACGCGCAGGAGGCCGAAGAGCTGGAGAAGGCGCGCAACGCGCTCCGCCGGGGCGGGAACATGGCGTGGTGCGCCGACTCGAGCTTCAAGGGGAGTCGCGAGCCGCAGCGGGTCGGGACGATGCCCGCCGGCGCGAGCCCGTTCGGCCTGATGGACGTCGTGGGGAACGTCTGGGAGTGGACGTCCTCGTCCTACACGGCCTACCCGGACTACGAGGACATCGGGATCAAGACGAAGGCGTCGCGCGGCAAGAAGGAGAAGTACACCGCCGCCGAGTACTTCAACAGCTCGCGCCGCGTCCTGAAGGGCGGCGCGTTCGACTCGCCGGCGCTCGCCCTCCGGACGGACGTCCGCCAGTACGAGGAGCAGAAGGCGTGGAACCAGACGATCGGCTTCCGGGTCGCGAAGAGCGTGCGGCCCGGGCTGGACGCCATCGGCTACGCGCTCGGTGACGTCGGCTCGTACCAGTTCCACGAGAAGTCCGCTCCGCTCGCGATGGACGCCATCCAGGCGGTGGAAGTGACCCACTACGACGGCGAGGGGCGGATCTCCGGCCAGCAGGGGATCGTCTTCGCGCCGGTCTCCGACTGGCCGAAGTACGCGAAGTCGCGCGAGTCCGACCGCGACTCGTTGAAGAGCCCGCTGTCGATCGGCCTGCTCATCACCAGCGAGCCGACGGTCTACCCGCCGCTCGGGCCGGGGACGTACA
>JBICIB010000127.1:0-3354 GCA_043101415.1 Planctomycetota bacterium JB042
GGACCGACCACTCCCCCTCCCCCCCCGCCCCCCAGGCTCGCCGCGCCGACCGCGGCCCCCGCCGACCACCCGAACGCTCGCGCGACGAACCACGCGCGCTCGGTGCGCGGCGCCCCGAGCCCGAGGACGGCGAGGGGGACGAGCGCGAGCGCGAGTCGGGTGAGGCCGTGGAGGTGCCGGTCGAGGTCGACGGTCGTCAGCGCGACGAGCGCGGAGACGGTCAGGAGCGCGGCGCCCAGGCGTGAGAAGGGGACCGACAGGACCCCGCGCAACCCGTGGGGGAGGGCGAGGACGAGCGGGATCGCGAACAGGAGGAGGAGGGCGTGGTACTCGTCCGCGACCCGCACGAACAGCGGCCCGCCGCACGTCGTGAGGACGACGAACGCGGCGAGCCCGACGTCCGCCAGCGGCCGACGTCGGTCCGCGGCGCCGATCCACGCCGCGGAGAGCGCGATCGCGGTCAGCGGGAAGAAGAGGAGGGTGCGGCCGACCGCCTCGATCGAGGGCCACTTCGGCAATTCGACGAGGCCGGAGAGCAGGAACGCGCCGCCGGCGGCGATCGACGCGGCGAGCAGCGGTTCCAGCCGCCCCCGCCGCGCCCGGACGGCGACCGCGACCGCGGCCGTGAGGAGGGCGACCAGCAGCCCGGCCGATCCGGACGTCCCCATCGGCAGCAGCGCGAGGTCGGTGCGCCACCACGCCAGCGCCAGCGCGGCGGACGCGCACGCGACCGCCGCCGCGAGCCGGGCGGGGCGGGGAGTCGGCGCGAGGTCGGGGGAGAGAGGGGCAGTCATCGCGGTCGACATCGATCGTATCCCGGCGGGGACGGGGAACCGAAGGAAACGCCGTTCGCGCGAGGGAACTCACGAGGTCGGCCCCGCGTCGGGGCGCGTCGCTTGACGGTCCTTCGGTCCCGGTGGTAGGGTCCGCCGTTTCGAGCCCATTTCGTGATCCGAGTCGGGGGAGTCATGCGTGTGCTGGTCGTTGGCGCCGGCGGACGCGAGCACGCGATCTGCCACGCCCTGGCGCGCTCGCCGCGCCTCGAGAAGCTGTTCGCGGCGCCGGGGAACGCGGGGATCCGGTCGATCGCCGAGTGCGTCGACGTGTCGGTCGAGGACCTGACGGGGCTCGCCGACTTCGCCGAGCGCGAGCGGATCGACCTGACCGTGGTCGGGCCCGAGGTGCCGTTGGTGCTCGGTCTGACCGACCTGTTCCGCGAGCGCGGGCTCCGGGTCTTCGGTCCGAACGAGAGCGCCGCGCGGCTGGAGGGGAGCAAGGCGTTCACGAAGGAGGTCTGCCGGAAGCACCACGTGCCGACGGCGGCGTCCCGCACCTTCGACTCGGCGGCGGCGGCTCGCGCGTACCTCGAAGAGCTGGTGATCTTCCCGACCGTCGTCAAGGCGGACGGCCTCGCGGCCGGGAAGGGGGTCGTGATCGCGGCCGACCGCGACGAGGCGCTCGCCGCGGTCGACTCGATGATGGTCGAGGGCGCGTTCGGCGCGGCGGGGCGCCGGGTCGTCGTCGAGGAGTTCCTGGAGGGGACCGAGGTCTCGGTCCTCGCGCTCTGCGACGGGAAGACGTTCGCCGTGCTCGAGACGGCGCGCGACCACAAGGCGGCGTACGACTACGACAAGGGCCCGAACACCGGCGGCATGGGGACGGTCTCCCCGTCCGGGAACGTCTCCGCCGAGCTGCTGCGGCAGGTCGAGTCGTCGATCCTCCTCCCGATCGTCCACGCGATGGCGCGCGAGGCGAAGGGGTTCCGCGGGTTCCTGTTCGCGGGGCTGATGCTGACCGCCGGCGGACCGAAGCTGCTCGAGATCAACGTCCGCTTCGGCGACCCGGAGGCGCAGGCGATCCTGCCGCGCCTGAAGAGCGACCTCCTCGACGTGCTCGACCACGCGGTCGACGGCCGGCTCGACGAGTTCGGGCCGCTCGAGTGGGACCCGCGCGCGGCGTGCTGCGTCGTGCTCGCGTCCGGCGGCTACCCGGGGAAGATCGAGACCGGGCAGCCGATCCACGGCCTGAAGGACGCGGAGGCGATGGACGACGTGATCGTCTTCCACGCCGGGACGGCGGAGCGGGAGGGGCGGGTCGTCACCGCCGGCGGGCGCGTCCTCGGCGTCACCGGCCTCGGCGCCACCACCGCGCTCGCCCGCGAGCGCGCGTACGCCGCGGTCGAGAAGATCCGGTTCCAGGACGCCTACTACCGGACCGACATCGGCCTCAAGGCGATCGAGGCGGGCCGGTGACTCCGGAGCGCCGGGACCGGGTGAACGCCCTGTTCGAGCGGTTCCTCCGCGAGAACAAGCTGAAGCACACCGCGCAGCGGCTGAAGATCGTGAAGCGCGCGCTGTCGATGCCGAAGCACTTCTCGGCCGAGGACCTCTACCAGGTGCTCCGCCGGGACAAGACGCCGGTCTCCAAGGCGACGGTCTACCGCACGCTGAAGCTGTTGGTCGACGCGAACTTCCTCGACGAGCTCGAGATCGGCGCGCGCGAGGCGAAGTTCTACGAACCGGTCCACGGCCGCGAGCATCACGACCACATGATCTGCCTGAAGTGCGGGTCGATCCTCGAGTTCACCGATCAGAAGATCGAGGAGCTCCAGGACCGCGCCGCCGCCCGTTCCCGGTTCAGGGTCCTCTCGCACTCGCTGAAGCTGTTCGGCCTCTGCCAGAACTGCGACGACGCGGCGTGAGCGTCGCGGCCGCCGTTCTCGCGCGGCCGGTCCCGCGGTACGCTTGAGGGATGGAGAGACCGTTCGCCGACGCGGGCCGTCACCGACTGGTGCGGGCGCTCGGGGAGGGGGACGACGCACCCCTCCTCGTCGAGGACCGGAGCGAGGCCGGAGCGCGGCGCGTGCTCCGAAGGGTGTCGCCGGACGCCGCGGCCGCCGCGCTCCTGTTCCGCGGGCTCCGTCACGAGGGGATCGCCGAGCTCCTCCGTCTCGAACGTCACGAACGGCTCGGCCTCGTCTCGGTCTCCGCGTGGGTCGAGGGGGAGGATCTCGGCGCCGCCGCGGCCCGCCTCGACAGCCCGGCGCGGCTGGCCGTCGTCCACGACGTCGCCCGCGCGCTCCGCCACCTCCACGAGCTCGGTCTGACGCACGGCGACCTGAAGCCCGCGAACGTCGTCGTCACGCCGGCGGGTCGAGGGGTCCTGATCGACCCGGCCGGTCCGGACGCCGCCGTGCGCGGGTCGTTGCCGTACATGGCCCCGGAGCGGATCCTCGGCGGCCCGTCGACGCCGGCGTCCGACCTCTACGCGCTCGGCGGGCTCCTCTGCTTCGTGCTGACCGGGCGGCCGCCGCACGAGGGGGACGACCCGCTGGCGCTCGTCCGCGCCGTGCTC
>JBICIB010000128.1:0-7398 GCA_043101415.1 Planctomycetota bacterium JB042
GTCGTACCCCTCGCCGGAGAGCCGCACGCGGTCGCCGTCCGGCGCCAGCCGCATCGTCCGGCCTCCGATCCGCGCGTCGAGGACGACGCCGTCGGGCGACGGCGAGCCGACGACGCCGTCGAGCTCGGCGTGCGCCGCGAAGTCGTCCCGGTTGCCGAAGAACCGCGGCTTGACGAGGTACGGCCCGCCGTCCTCGGGGCAGAAGACGTCGCAGTTGCCGCACTCGTTGCAGAAGTCGGCGAAGTTCCCGATCTGGTGCTTCTTCTCGACGGCGAGGGTCCCGGCGACCCGGGCGGCGAGGCGGTCGCCGTCGCGGCGGACGAGGACGACCGGCGCCTCGAACGGCGGGACGACGAACGTGAAGTTCGCGTCGTTCGGGCAGACCGGGACGCACTTGTCGCACGTGATGCAGTCGAACAGCTCGAGGTGCGAGCCGATCTTCCGCGGCGGCTTCGCGGTCGCGGCGCGCGCGTACCGCGGGTCGGCGGTGGCGCGCGGCACCAGGGCGGCCGTGTTCTCGAGCCGGGCGCGATCGAGCGGCCGCCCGTCGGCGGCGTCGGGATCGTCGGCGTAGGCGCGCCGGACGAACCCGTCGATCGTCGCCGCGCCGACCGCGCGCATGCGGGCCGCGAGCTCGTCGAGGTAGCCGCTCGCGCGCGCGTAGCCGCCCGGCTTCAGGAGGTCGGAGCAGACGGTCACCGGGCGGAGGCCGAGGGCGACCGCGTCGGGGAAGTTCCGCCGGTCGACCCCGGCCGCGAACGAGATCGGCCAGCGGTCCCCGAACGCCTCGCGGAACCGCGCCACGAGCTGCAGCGCCAGCACGTGGAGCGGCGGTCCGGAGAGGTACATCGCCCGCTCCGTCGGCGGGAAGAAGTCGCGGTGGTTCCGGACGAGGAGCGTGTTGCTGAACTTCGCGCCGAACCCGAGCCCGAGCTCGTCGGCGCGCGCGCCGAGCCTCTCGCAGATCTCGACCGCCTGCGGCCAGGTCGTGTCCTTCTCGAACGCGTCGTCGGGGATCTCGATCTCGTCGTGGCCGAGCGTCGTGTGGACGAGCCGGCGGACCGCGTCCCGGCCGAGGAGGGTCGGGTTGAACTTGACGATGCAGTGCAGGCCGTTCCGCTCGTACAGGAAGCGGATGATCGCCTCGATCTCGTCGGGGGGGCAGCCGTGGAACGTGGAGAGGGTGAGCGTCTCCGAGAGCCGGGTCGTGAACTCGACGTCGCGGAGCGTGGCCCACGGCGCCGGGATCTCGCGCCGGAGGCGGTCGACGACGTCGGCGGCGTCCTTCATCCCCTCGACGAACCGCTGGACCTTCTCCCCGCGGATCCCGGCGAGGTCGTACCCCACGCTCATGTCGAAGATCGTCGACGCGTCGCCGTCCGCGACCGTCACGGCGCCGCTCGCGCGGAGGAGCTCGATCAGCATCGAGCCCTTCACGTACTCCTCGAGCGACTCGTCGACCTTCAGCTCCTGCGACCACTCGACGTTGTAGCCGACCGTCTGCATGTCGATGCACGGGCGCGGGATCGTCAGGGCGTCGTCGACCTGGACCGTCTTCAGCTCGAGGATCCGCGCCCCGCCGAGCCACGAGAGGACGAGATTCTGCGCGAGCTGCGACTGCGGTCCCGCGGCCGGCCTGAACGGCGTGGAGGCGCGCCGGTCGTGGAACGGCACCGAGAGGTCGAGGCCGTCGGCGCCGGTCCACCACCTGGCGCGCGGCAGGTCGAAGATCGAGTCCCGCTCCTCGAGCTCGCGGAACATCCGCGTGACGAGGACGGGGAACGGAGCGGGACGGAGATCGACCATCGCTACCTCGGCGGGGCGGGCGCGAGGCGAGCATACCGATCCGGGTCCGCCCGTCCCGCGCGGGGCCGGGCGGACGCCGTTCGCTCAGCCGTCGGCGGCCTCCTCCTCGCCGACCATCAGCGAGGTGAGGAGCCGGTTGAACCGCTGCGGGTCCTCCGGCGCCGTCCCCTCGGCGAGCTGCGCCTGACCGAACAGGAGCTCGCAGTAGTCTCCGAACCGGCCGGCGCCGCCGCCGCGGAGCGCGTCGAGCCGCTTCACCAGCGGGTGGCTCGCGTTCAGCTCGAGGATCCGCTTCGACTCCGGCACCTCGCGGTCCATCCCGCGCAGCAGCCGCGCCATGTGCGGCGAGAGGTCCTGGTCGCCGGTCACGAGGACGGCCGGGCTCTCCTTCAGGCGGCTGGAGAAGCGGACCTCCGCCACCTGCTCGCCGAGCCGCTCCTTCACCGCGTCGAGCAGCGGCTTCAGCTCCTTCGCCTTCTCGTCGCGGGCCGCCTTCTCCTCGTCGTCGCCGAGGTCGACGTCCCCCTTGTCGATCGCCTTCAGCGGCTTGCCGTCGAACTCGGTCAGCCGCTGCATCGCGAACTCGTCGACCGGGTCGGTCAGGAGGAGGACCTCGTAGCCGCGCGCGGCGAACGCCTCGAGGTGCGGCGAGCGGCGGAGCGTGTCGAGGTCCGGCCCGGCGAGCCAGTAGACCTCCTCCTGGCCGTCGGGCATCGCCTCGATCACCTCGTCGAGCGTGACGAGGCCGTCCCCGCGCGTCGACCGGAAGAGGCAGACCTCGGCGATCTTGAACTTCGTCTCGTCGTCCTCGCCGACCATCCCCTCCTTGATCAGCGGCCCGAACTCGCCCCACGTCTTCGCGTATGCGTCGCGGTCGTCGTCCAGCCACTTCTTGAACGTCTCGAGCGTCTTCGTGACGAGGCGGCGGCGGATCGGCGCCATCTGCCGCGTGTGCTGCAGCGTCTCGCGGGAGACGTTCAGCGGGAGGTCGGACGAGTCGACGAGGCCGCGCACGAACCGGAGCCACGGCGGCAGCAGCTCGTCGCAGTCGTCCATGATGAACACGCGCTTGACGTAGAGCGACAGCTTCGACTTCCCCCGGTCCCCCTCGAGGAACGCGAGCGGCCGATGCGACGGGACGTACAGGAGCGCGGTGTACTCGAGCGTCCCCTCCGCCCGGAAGTGGATCGTGCGCCCCGGCGGTTCCCAGTCGTGCGCGAGCTGCTTGTAGAACTCGGCGTGCTCCTCGTCGGTCACCTCGGACGGCGTCCGCGTCCAGAGCGGCTTCATCGAGTTGAGCGTCTCGGTCTCGACGACCGTCTCCTTCTCGTCCCCCTCGCCCTCCTCGCGTTCGACGTCCATCCGGATCGGCCACTGGACGAAGTCGGAGTACTTCTTCACCAGCCCGCGGAGCGCCCACTCGGCGGTCAGCTCGGGCATCTCCTCCCCCTCCTCTCCCCGCTCCTTCAGGTGGAGGGTGATGCGGGTGCCGCGCGGCGCGCGCTCGATCGTCTCGATCTCGAACGCGCCGCCGCCGGTCGACGTCCAGCGGACGCCCTCGCCGGCCGGGAGGTCGGCGCGCCGGGTCTCGACGGTGACGCGGTCGGCGACCATGAACGCCGAGTAGAAGCCGACGCCGAACTGGCCGATCAGCTCCGGGGCGCTCGTCGCCTGCTCCTTCGCCTCCTTCATCGCGGCGACGAACTCGCGCGTCCCCGAGCGCGCGATCGTGCCGAGGTTCTCGATCACCTTGTCGCGGCTCATGCCGATCCCGTTGTCGGCGATCGTCAACGTCTTCGCGTCCCGGTCGGTCTCCAGCCGGATCGCCAGGTCGTCGTCCCCCTCGAGCAGCTCGGGCCGGGTCAGCGCCTCGAAGCGGACCTTGTCGAGGGCGTCGCTGGCGTTCGAGATCAGCTCGCGGAGGAAGATCTCCTTGTGGCGGTAGAGCGAGTGGATCATCAGGTCGAGGAGCTGACGGGTCTCGGCCTGGAACTCCATCGTCTGCGTCGTCATCGCGGGGTCACTCCCTCTCTGCGGTTCTCACGGTCCGGTCGAACCCCGGATTCTGCCAGATCGGAGGGGGCGGAAGGAAGGGATCGGCGGGAGGCTGGACGGCCACGCTGGATACGATGACCTTCCCGGGTTGTCGTGGTGAACAGGGGTGTGAGAGCGTTGAGGAGCAAGACCGCCAGAGTTCTTCGTTGCGCCCGCGTTGAGGTCTGAAGGCTTCCGGCGCCGGGATTCCAGGTGTACGGTGCCAAGCCGGCATGGGCATCACAATTGACCGCAAAGCCGCTGAGCAGGTCTTCCTGCAGGCCCTCCGTCTCGCCAGGAGCAAGGCCGAGCTGCCAGAGGAGTGGATTGAGCAGACGGACAGGGTCGCGTCCTCAACAAATAAGACCTTCACGCCCGCCCTGGGGACCGCCCTGCTTGCGAAGGCCACCGACCGGCACATTGACGCTTTCTCGCTCCGCGAGGACGGCGGACACAAGCACTACTCCGCACGCAGCGTTGCCAAGGACGTATTTGTTCCGTGCTGCAAGGTTGCCAACATCGACATTCGAACGACGGGGGCGGAGCCGTTGAACAACCAGCCGTTCCTCCGGGCGGCTCGGATCAGCGTTGAGATGAACGTCCGGCGTGGCACCGAGGCGGATCTCAGGTACTTGTGCAGGTGTCTGGAGCGGGCGGACTTTCTAGAGAACGAGGCGGCGCTCGCCGCGTTCGCCGCGTTCCTTCGCGCGCGGATCCGTGCGACCGGAGAGCTGGAAGAGGTCGGCATCGAAGGGCGCCCGCTCGCTATGGTCCGCCTGGTAGATGCTACGTCCGCCTTTGTGGACGCGCATAGCGAAGGAGGAAAGGTCGGGCAGGCTATTGTCGCCGCCGTTTTCGACCTTGTTCACGGCGACGTTCGGACTCGCAAGATTAACGATCCGAGTCGCGGTTGGGTCGGAGATGTTGGCGCATTCGTCGATGGCAGGGTCAGCCTGTCTGCCGAGGTCAAGCAGCGCCCATTTTCCGAGAGCGAGGTGCTCCAGTTCATTGACCGGCTCCGTGCGGACCGCGTGCCTCGTGGCTTGGTCGCTGCACTTGCCCAGGCTGGCAATGTGCTCGACATAGACGCCCTTACTGATGAGGCGCGGGCCCGCTTTGGCATCGCTCTTGACATCGTTCTCGGCGTCCGGCGACTCCTCATGGACACCATCAGATATATCTCAGGGGACCCGCACGTGGCAATGGCCCTCTTGCCTAAATTCGGGCTTCAGAGGCTCAAGGAGCTCGAGGCAAGTGAGGAGGTCCAGCGGGCGTGGGTCGAGGCTACGACCGAGTAGTCGCACGCCTCCGCGCCGACGGCCCTAGCCCGGTTCCGCCGTGTGGGGCGTGGATCTTGAAATCCGATCGCAACGCAGCAGGAATCGTTCTTGCGGGTGGCTCGGCCCCCGGGATGGGGTCACGCCGATCGGGCAAGAGTCTGGGCGAGCGGCGCACGCGCTGCCCGAAGAACTGGCGCCGAATCTCCAGGCCAAGTAGTTCGACGAGCGCAGACGGGACAGCGTTCCCGAGCTGCTTGTGGGCAGACCGATTGTTCCCCACGATCTCGTAGTCAGCTGGGAAGGTCTGGAGGGCGCACAGCTCGGCTGCCGATAGCCGGCGACTTCGCCAGTGGAACGGCCCGATGGCTGGGCCTGGCTGCGCCGTCAGCGTCCACGCAGGTCGGGTCTTCTCGAGCTTGAGGAGCATCGACCAGTAGCGAGTCCGCCAACCAAATAGGCTGCGCTGGGTGCCACTCTTGTCGGCGTGGAACAGGTAGTTGCAGCCCTCGGGGATCGTGGGAAGTAGGTCGGCGTACTTGCCGCGGACGCGGAGGTCAACCTCTTCGTCGAGGGCTGGGTTGTCGAGGTGGCCGATCGCGTCCCACGCAGTTCTGTACGGCTGGAGTCCATCGACCCATTCGCGCATAGGCTTGTGTGGGCGCGGATTGGTCATGTCCACCGGCGGTGGCTTGATATGCGTTGGTCTCGGAAATTGGAACTCGAACCCGTCGCGGTGGCCGACAACAAACACGCGCTCACGAAGTTGTGGCACCCCGTACTCAACGGCATTCAGGCGTGCGGCATGGAAACTGTACGAAGTGCCTATGCGCCTGTTAATCGAGCGGATGCGGTCACGGAGGAACGCCAAGCCCTCACTCTTGTTATTGAACGCGAGACCGGGGACGTTCTCGAGCAGAAAGGCCCTTGGCCTCGCCTGCTCCAGCGTGCGGAGGTAGGACTCCAGCGTGTCGGCGCGCGGGTCGTCGAGTCTCGCTGCGTCGCCGTTGTGCCAGTATCCCGACTTGCTGAAGGGCTGGCATGGCGGCCCCCCCGCAAGGAGGTCCGGCTCGGCACCCGCCTCCTCCACAACTTCCTCAGGCGTGATGCCAGCGAAGTTGCGCGACCCCTTCGGCCTGAGCTTCGCGTGAATCACAGGCCAGAGTGGACGGTTGGCGCGGAGGGTCGCCACGGCCTCTCCGTCCATCTCCACGCAGGCGAGAGGGTTGAACCCCGCTGCTTCGAGGCCAACGTCGAGGCCACCGGCGCCGGTGAACAGGCTGATAACGCTGAGCTTCATGCGCATGCAGACCGAGATGATCGCCAAGCGGTTGCGGCGAGCCAACAGGAAACCTGCCGCGGCTGTGTCTCTACCTCTAGATCGAGCCGCTGACAGATCGAGCTGCGGAGCCAGAAACCTAACGAATGCCGAACGGTCAGGCGAGCGTATTCTCGTGTGTCTTCCCGCCCGGAGCCCTGGTACCGCAGATGCCTGCGGAGGGTGTTTGCCACCCCCTCCTCGTCGCGCTCTTCGCTCTCAGCGTGCCGTCCCGCGACCCGCCGCTCGACCCCGGGGCGTACGTCGTCGCGTGGGCCGCCGGCGACGACCGACCGGATCGAATCGTCCTCCTCGACGGGTCGGATCGGGTCTTCCGGGCGTGGCCGGTCGAGATCCGGCCGCGGGTCACCGGGTCGCCGGCGCCCGCGACGCTCGAGCGGAGCGCGGACGGGGAGCGCGAGCGGCTCCGGTTCGTCTTCGAGGTCGGCGCGGGGGCGGAGGCGCTCCCGTTCGAGCTCGGGCTCACGGTCCCCGGCGACGCGCTCCGGACGCGGTGAGCCGACCGGGCCGACGGCCGGGGGACGAACGGCGCGCACGAGGGCATGCGCGGGGTGCCTCCCTCGGGAGGGGGACGGCCGGGCGCCGCGGTGGGGTACGCTCTCCGCATGCGCTACGTCGAGGTCGATCCCGGGCCGCGGCTCCGCCCGCACGTCGAGTGCCTCTGGGCGCTCGAGGGCGGGGAGGGCGGCCCGGCCGAGGTCGAGCGGATCGTCCCCGACGGTCTGTCGGAGATCCTCGTCCACCTCGCCGACGTCCCGCGGCGGTGCCTCGACGGCGTCGAGTCGACCCAGGCGTCGGCGCTCCTCGCCGGGCAGCTGACGGGTCCGGTCCTCCTCCGGCCGCCGGGTCGGACCTCGATCGTCGCGGCCCGGCTGCGGGCCCACGCGATCCCGACCGTGCTCGGCGTGCCGGGGCGCGAGCTCGCGGGGGGGATCGATCCGG
>JBICIB010000129.1:0-3595 GCA_043101415.1 Planctomycetota bacterium JB042
GCTCGCGAAGCTCGACCTCTCGGGGTACGTCCTGAAGTCGAAGTCCCCGAGCTGCGGCATGGAGCGGGTGAAGGTGTACGACCGGAACGGCGTCCCCGGGAAGAGCGACCGCGGCCGGTTCGCCGCCGTGCTGATGGAGCGCCTCTCGGACCTCCCGGTCGAGGAGGAGGGGCGGCTGAACGACCCCGTGCTGCGGGAGAACTTCTTCGAGCGCGTGTTCGGACGGAAGCGGATCTCCGACTTCTTCCGCAGCCGCTGGACGGTCGGCGACCTCGTCGAGTTCCACACCCGCGAGAAGTTCACCCTGTTCGCCCACGACCCCGCCGCCTACCGCGGCCTCGGACGGGTCGTCGCGGAGGCGAAGGGGACCCCGCGCGCCGAGCTCGAGGCGACCTACCGCCGCGGCCACTTCGAGGCGATGAAGCGCCTCTCGACCCGGAGGAAACACACCGACGTGCTGCAGCACCTCGCCGGACACCTGAAGAAGGTCGCGCCCGACGCCGAGCGGAACGAGCTGGCGCGCGAGATCCTCGACTACCGCGAGGGGCTCGTCCCGCGCATCGTCCCCCTCACGATCCTACGCCACCTCGCGCGCCGCTACGACGTCACGTACGTGCTCGAGCAGCACTACCTCTCTCCGGCCCCGCGCGAGCTGATGCTCCAGAACCATGTCTGACGCGCCGTTCGGACTCCTCGTCGTCGACAAGCCGGCCGGCTGCACCTCCCACGACGTGGTCGACCGGACGCGTCGCGCGGTCGGCCTGCGAAGGGTCGGCCACACCGGGACGCTCGACCCCGCGGCGACCGGCGTCCTCGTCCTGATGATCGGCGGCGCCACCCGGCTCTCCGAGTACCTGAAGGCCGACGACAAGCGGTACGCCGGCACCGTCCGGTTCGGAGCGTCGACGACGACGTACGACGCGGAGGGCGAGGTGACCGCCGAGGGGGCGGCCTCGTTCGACCGCGGCGAACTCGAGGCGGCGCTCGGCCGGTTCCGCGGCGCCATCGAGCAGCGCCCGCCGGCGTGGTCGGCGGTCCGTCGCGACGGCGAGCGCGCGCACGTCCGGGCCCGCCGGGGCGAGTCCGTCGTGCTCCCGGCGCGGTCCGTCACGATCCACTCGATCGAGCTCTCCGACTGGTCGCCGCCGGACGCGCGGATCGAGCTCCACTGCTCGTCCGGCACGTACGTCCGGTCGCTCGCGCACGACCTCGGGGAGGCCCTCGACTGCCCCGCCCACCTCTCCGCCCTCCGCCGGACGGCCTGCGGCTCCCTCACGCTGGACGACGCCGTCCCGCTCGACGAGCTCGAACGGCGCGCCGCGGACGGCGACTGGCGCGCGCTGCTGAGGCCCGTCGCGGACGGGCTGGCCGACCTCCCGCGCGCCGTCCTCGAGGACGGCGCGGCGCGGGCGATCTGCCACGGGATCGCGGTCGAGGCGCCGGACGGCCTGACGGCGGCGGGGACCCCGATCCGCGCCGAGTCGGGAGAGGGCCGCCTGCTGGCGATCGTGGCGCTCGACGGCGAGGCGCGGGTCCTCCGGCCGTCCAAGGTGTTCGTGAGGGCGGAGGAGTTCGAGCGATGAAGGTCCTCGTCAGCGGCGCCAGCGGACTCGTCGGACGCGGCCTCGTCCGGGGCCTGGAGGCGGACGGACACGAGGTGTCCCGCCTCGTCCGCCGCGCCCCGAAGGGACCGGCCGAGATCGAGTGGGACCCCGGCGCGGGGAGTCTCGACCCGGACGCCCTCGGAGGGTTCGACGTCGTCGTCCACCTCGCCGGCGAGAACATCGCCGGGGGACGCTGGTCGGACGAGCGGAAGGCGCGCATCCGGGACAGCCGCGTCGACGGGACGCGCCTGCTGGTCGAGCGCCTGCTGGCCGCCGAGCCGCGGCCGCGCGCGTTCGTCGGCGCCTCCGCGATCGGCTACTACGGCGACCGCGGCGACACGGTCTGCGACGAGTCGACGCCGCCCGGCGACGGGTTCCTCCCCGACGTCTGCGTGGCGTGGGAGGAGGCCGCGCGCCCGCTCGCGGACGCCTCGGTCCGGGTGGCGCACCTCCGGATCGGGATCGTCCTGTCGGAGAAGGGCGGGGCGCTGAAGGCGATGCTCCTCCCGTTCCGGCTCGGCGTCGCCGGCCGGCTCGGGCCGGGGACCCAGTGGATGAGCTGGATCGGCTACGACGACCTGATCGCCGCGCTCCGGTTCGTGATCGAGCGGGACGACGCGAGCGGCGCGTACAACGCGGTCGCCCCGCACCCGGTGACGAACGCCGAGTACACGAAGACCCTCGGCCGGGTCCTCGGTCGACCCACGATCCTCCCCGCGCCGGCGTTCCTGATCCGCCTCGCCCTCGGGGAGATGGCGGACGCCCTGCTCCTCGCGAGCACCCGGGTCGTCCCCGAACGGCTGACCGCGGCCGGGTTCGCGTTCGAGCGGCCGGCGCTCGAGGCCGCGCTCCGGGCCGAGCTCGGATGATCGCCGGGGGGCCCGCGGCCGCGGCGACCGGGATCGCGGCGGTCCTCGCCGCCTCCGTCGCCGACCGTCCGTTCACCCGCGCGGACCTCGCGCCGGCGTTCCTCCGGTTCGAGCAGGCGTTCGCGGCCGGCCCGATCGACGAGCCGACGTTCCGGGCGCTCGACCGGAGCTTCGACGCGTTCACGATGCGCGCGTTCACGGGCGACCTCGCCGCCGGCCGCGTCGCGCTGCTGGAGATGGCCTCCCGCCTCGAGCAGGGCCGCCCTCCGACGCCGCTCGAGCGGGCGATCGGCGCGCTCTGCGTCGACGTCGAGCCGCCGTTCGTCGCTCGCGGGGCCGACGACGCGCCGACGCTCGCCGTCCGCTCCGTCGTCGACCTCGAGCTCGAGGGTCCGCTGGAGCTCGAGGGGCGGCTGGAGCTCCGTCTCGAGGACGGCCGCCTCCTCGCCGGTCCGACGCTCTCCCTGACGCTCCGCGACCTCGAGCCGGTCGATCGGGAGGCGCCGTTCCCTCGCGAATGGCTGGAGGTCCCGACCGGCGACCACGAGGTCCGGTTCACGGTGGGACGCGCCGCCTCCCTCCCCCGCCGCCTCCCGGTCGACGACGCCTCGCCGCCAGACCGGCGCGCGCGGATCCGCGAGCGGCTCGACGCGATCGACCCGAACGCCGCGCCCGCGGACGCGATCGACGTCTGCCGGGCGCGCGCGGATCTGCTCGCCGACGACCCGCTCGGCCTCGTCGCCGCGGCGCTGGTCGAGCCGAAGGTCCGGTTCGCCCGGGAGGTCGCCGCGGAGTGCGCCGCCCTCGAGCGCGGCGACGACCCGTACCGCGGCCGGACCGACCCGCACTGGCGCACCTTCCGGCTGGGGAGGACCGCCGCTCCGGCGCGCCTCTTCGCCCCCGCGACTCCGGACGACGCGGCGCGCCCGCTCCTGATCGCCCTCCACGGCGCGGGCGCGGACGAGAACCTCTTCTTCCACGGCTACGGCGGCGGGCGCCTCCTCGAGCTGGCGCGGGCGCGCGGGATCGTCGTGGTGACGCCGCGAACGGAGGCGGTGCTGCGGAACGAGGGGACGATCGGCGACCTGATCGACGGCGTGCGCGAAGACCACGCCTTCGACG
>JBICIB010000130.1:0-3632 GCA_043101415.1 Planctomycetota bacterium JB042
CTTCTGGCTGATCGCGTCGAACTGTTCGAGCTTGTCGCGGATCGGCCGGACGGCGTCCTCGACGTTCTCACGGACCGTCTTGTCCCGGTCGAGCTCCGGCTCCTGCCTCACGTAGACGACGCGCGCCCCCGGCGCCCAGTGGACCTCCCCTTCGAACTCCCGGTCCTCGCCGGCCATGATCTTCAGCAGCGACGACTTCCCCATGCCGTTGGCGCCGATGACTCCGATCCGCGCCCCCTTCAGGAACGACAGGCTGACGTCGGCGAAGAGGTCCCGGTTCGGGAACGACTTCGAGACCCCGACGAGGGAGAAGATGATGTCCGATTCGCTGACCACGCTTCACGCTCCTCCGCTCGCCCGTCGATCGACCCACGCCGTGAACGCGCCGGTGAACGCGGCGACGTCGGCGTCCGCGCCGCCGTCGCGCTGGTCGATCGACGCGATCGTCTCGTTCCCGTGCTGGACCCGGATCTCCGCGTTCAGGCGCGGGGCTCCCTCGAACGCCGGCACGTCGGCGAGCCGCTCGATCCGCTCGCGCGCCTTCGCGACCGCCTCGTCGACGCTCCGCGTCGCCCGGGCGGCGAGGTCGTCGGCCGACAGCGGGCGCCCGGTCAGGCGCTCGACGAAGTCGGAGAACCGTCGGAGGTTCCCCTCTCGCCAGTAGGCGTCCCGGAGCTCCGGCCCGATCCGCGGGTTGTCGGTCAGGTGGCCGTCCCGCTCCTCGAAGTGGCGCCGGGTCTGCTCGACCGCCATCTCCGCCAGCACGTAGCCGTGGTAGTACGCGCTCGAGTCGTTCGACAGGAGGTGCGGCACCGAGAGGACCGGGCGCGGCCCGCCCGCCTCCATGAAGCAGAACCGCCGCTCGACCTCGCGGAGGACGGCCAGGACCCGCTCGGGGGTCAGCTCGTCCTCCGGGAGCTCGTAGATCGCGCGCTCGGCGTAGCAGACCGACAGCATCGACCGGAGCCCGAACGCCGCGTGCGGCTGGCCGGCGCGGATCGCCTTCTCGATCAGCGCGAACGGCATCTCCGTCCCGTCCGCGGTCCGCGCGTAGCGGGTCTGCCAGTCGGCGTCGCCGAGGAGCGAGTCGAGGAACATCGACTGCGTCTCCGCCATCGCGACCGACGACGGGGCGAACTCGGTCGAGAAGCAGGGGGACGGCATGTCGATGTTCGCGAAGTGCGCCGCGTGCCCCCCCTCGTGGAAGAGCGTCTCGCTCGCCCCCTGCCCCGAGCCGACCATCCCCGGGATCGCGTTCGCCGTGAACTGGATCCGCGCCGGCCGCCACGCGCCGTGGTCGCGCCAGGAGAGGACCGGCCCGTGCATGAAGCCGTTCTCGTACTTCCCCTTCCGGTCGACGAGGTCGAGGACGAGCGTCGCGCCGCGGTAGTCGATCCCGAGCGCCGCGAACGACCGCATCCACCGCTCGAGCGCCGGCCCGAACGGGAAGTGCGGGTCCTTCTCGGCGGTCACGTCGCCGGAGACGAGCCAGCGGAAACTCCACGGGTCGATCTTCTCGAGCCCCTTCTCGCGGGCGAGCGCGGCCAGCGAGGCCTCCGCCGCGTCGCGGGTCTTCTCCTCCAGCTCGTCCAGCCGGGCGAACACCTCGGCCTTCGTCATCCCCTCGGTCCGCCGAACGGTCGCGTCGTAGAAGTCCTCCCCGCCCATCGCGCGGCCCCAGCGGTTCCGCTTCCGCACGAGGTCGAGGAAGCCGTGCTCGAGGACGTACGTCTCGATCGACCGGAGCCCCTCCCACGCCGCCCGCCGCTTCCGCTCGTCCGCCTCCGAGCCGAGCATCACCGACAGCTTCACCGACGACGCCTCGACGAAGCCGTCGTCCGGGTCGACGTAGCCGAGCTTCATGCGGCCGCGGGCGGTGTTCATCCGCCCCTCGTCCTCGGAGAGCTCGTCCCAGAGCCGCCGCGCCTCCGCCGACTCCATCACGTTCGCCTCGAACGTCCGGATCCACCCCTCGAGGGCGAGCCGCTCCTCGTCGCTCGGCGCGTCGGCCGCCGCGAGGACCGCCCGGACCTCGGCGAGGCGCGCGGGGTCGGTGACGAACGCGGACATCGCCCGCTCGGCCTCGGTCAGCGCCGCCTGCGCCGCCTCGACGTCGTCCGACAGCCCCATGTGGACCGTCCAGAACGCGTCCTCCTTGGCGGTGTGGAGGCGGTTGTACGTCCGGTTCAGCTCGTCGAGGAACGGGCCGCTCCGGCCCGACGGGGTCTGCATGGCGAATCCTCCCGGCGCGCGCGACGCCGAAGGATCAGCATAGGCGGCGGCCCCGCCGCTCGTCGCGTCTCAATACGGCTCGAAGCCGGCCGGGACGACGAAGGTCGCGCGCTCCAGCGCGTCCCCCGCGTCGTTCGGGACGTCGACGACGACCATCATCTTCTCGCCGCAGAGGATCTGCTTCCACCGCGCCTGGAACCGGAAGGCGTTCCCGCTCTCGTCGCGCGTCTTGGCGACCGCCTTCAGCTCGAGCGGATAGCTCTTCGGACCGATCCAGACCGTCGCCGTCAGCGAGGCGGCGTCGACGCGGCGGCGGCGGTCGAACCCCTCCCGACAGACGTCGACCGTGATCGAACCGTCCTCGAGGATCAGCATCGACGCGGGCGACGTCTTGTCGTTCGAGCGGATCACCTTGCTCAGCCGCTCCTCCATGACCTTCGTCCGGAGCGGCTGCGTCTTCCGGGTGATCTTCCCGCCGAACTTGATCGGGATCTCCACCTCCTCGCCGCCGACGGTCACCTCGGCCGTCGCGCCGGTCGGGACGGCCGTGACGTCCCGCGGCGGCTCGTCCGCCGCCTTCCGGCACGCGGTCCCGCCGAGAAGGGCGGCCGCCGCCACGAGCAGGGGGATCCGGAGGGTCGTTCGCATCGCTCTGGTCCTCTATCGCGCCCGGTCGAACTCGTCGCCCGGCCGGTACGCCGGAAGCTCCGGATCGTCGGCCACGATCGCGCCCAGGGCGAAGGCGATCCGGGCCGTCTTCAAGGTCCCCCGAAAGTCCCACGACGGGTCGAACTCGTCGGTCACGCGGTGGTAACGGTCCTTCCGGTACGCCTCGCTCTCGGCCGCGCCCCACCCGTCCGGCTTATCGGCAAAGCGGGTCCCGTGCTTCAGGTAGACCGCCGGGATCCCCGCCTTCGCGAAGCTGAAGTGGTCGGAACGGTAGAAGATCCCCTGCTCCGGGCGGGAGTCCGGCAGCAGGCCGACGCCGAACGCGCGCGCCACCCGCTCCATCGGCTCCTTCAGCGTCGAGCGGTCGTAGCCGAGCGGCTCGTAGTCGAGCGGCTCGCCGACGACGACCGTCGAGTCGAGGTTGACGTTCGCCGCGACCTTGGCGAGCGGCACCGTCGGGTTCGCGACCCAGTACTCGCTGCCGCGCAGCCCGCCCTCCTCGGCGGTGACGAACAGGAACAGGATCGACCGCGCCGGCCGCTCGGGGAGCGCCCGGAACATCCGCGCGACCTCCAGGACCGCGCCGCACCCCGACGCGTTGTCGATCGAGCCGTTGTAGACGAAGTCCCCCTGCATCTCGGACGTCGTCCCGAGGTGGTCGTAGTGCGCGGTGTAGACGACGACCTCGTCCTTCCGCGCGCCGCCGGGGAGGAGGCCGAGCACGTTCGGCG
>JBICIB010000131.1:0-8012 GCA_043101415.1 Planctomycetota bacterium JB042
GAGCACGCACGGCGCCTCGACCTCGCCATCGATCACCAGACGGCGCATCGCGCGGCCTCCTCCGCCTCCAGCTCGACCAGGTCGCGCGGGAACGCCCGCCGATAGACCAGGAACAGCCCGAAGACGACGAGCATCGCCGCCCCCGCCCACTTGAACGGCTCGCCCGACTCGCGCGCGAACAGCGCCCCCGCCCCGACGTGCCCGAGCGCCCGCCCGAGCCCGGCCGCCGACTGCGCGACCCCGAACGTCGCCCCCTGCTTCGAACCCGCCGTGTTGCGCGAGATCAACGCGTTCAGGGTCGGGCTCGCCATGCCGTAGCTGACGCCGATCAGGGCGCACGCGAAGAAGAACGGCGTCTTCTGGGTGACGTACGCCACCGCGAGGAACCCGGCCGCGAGCCCGACCGTCGCGACCGCGAAGACGTTCCTCACGCCGAGCCCCCGCGTCAGCCGGTGGATCAGCCCGCCCTGCACGAACGCCGTCACCAGCCCGACGAACAGGAAGACGTCCCCCATGTCGGACTTGTCGTATTCGAACCGCACCTTCCCGAGCAGCGAGAACATCGCCTCGAGGTTCGCGAACGCCCAGACCTGCAGCAGGAACAAGAGAAGGAGGATCCCCCGCCGCTGCTCGCGCAGCGCGTCGACCGCCGCGCCGAGCGAGAAGGTGCGCGAGTCCCCTTCGCCGGGGCGGTGGGACTCCGCCAGGCGGAGGTAGCCGAGCACGAACGCGGTCGCCGACAGGAGCGACGCGAACGCGGCCGGCGCGAACCCGGACGGCACCCACTGCAGGAACGCCTCGTCCAGCCGCCCGCCGATCGGCGGCCCGAGCGTGAAGCCGAGCCCGAACGCCGCGCCGATCAGCCCCATCCCCTTGGCGCGCGTCTCGGGCGTCGTGACGTCGGCGACGTACGCCTGCGCGGTCGAGATCGTCGCCCCGAACAGCCCCGCCAGTCCGCGCGCCGCAAACAGCAGCCCGAGCGATCCGACCCACGTCCCGAACGCGAAGAGCGCGTACGCGACGCACGAGCCGCCGAGCCCGAGGAGGAGGATCGGCCGCCGGCCGTATCGGTCCGACAGCCGCCCGAGGATCGGGAGGAAGAAGAGCTGCACCACCGAGTACGTCCCGACCAGCGCGCCGGCGAGGACGGTGTCCCCGCCGAACTCCTTGGCGTAGAACGGCAGCAGCGGGATGAAGATCCCGAACCCGATCAGGTCGATCAGGACGGTCAGGAAGATCACCGGGAGCGCCCCGCGGCGCGGCGCCGCCGGCGGCGGGCTCTCGGGGCTCGACTCGGGGGGACGGTCGTTCATCGCCCGCTCACCCGCTCAGAGGATGCTCCGGCCGAGCGCCGAGAGGATCAGCTCGACCGCGACCTCCGCGGTCCGGTTCCGCTCGTCGAGGACGGCGTTCAGCTCGACCATCTCGAGGCCGAGGAGCCGCCCCGAGTCGGCGATCAGCTCCATCATCAGGTGCGCCTCGCGATAGTCGACGCCCCCCTGGATCGCGGTCCCGACCCCCGGCGCGACCTGCGGGTCGAGGCCGTCGAGGTCGAACGAGACGTGGATCCCCGCCGTCCCGCGCGACGCGGTCTCGATCGCCTGGTCGACCACCTCGGCCATCCCGAGCCGGTCGATCTCCTTCATCGTGAAGACGTGGATCCCGGACGCCTTCACCATCTCCCGCTCGCGCTGGTCGAGCGACCGGATGCCGATCAGGACGCAGTTGTCGGGGTCGACCTTCGGGGAGAAGCCGCCGAGGTCGGTGAACACCTCGTGCCCGTGCCCGAGGAGCGCGGCGAGCGGCATGCCGTGGACGTTGCCGGACGGGCTGGTCCCGGGCGTGTTCATGTCGCCGTGCGCGTCGAACCAGATCAGGCCGAGCCGCTCGCGGCGCTCGCGCAGCACCTTCGCCAGGCCGGTGACCGTCCCCATCGCGATCGAGTGGTCGCCCCCGAGCACGAGCGGGACCCGGCCGCCGGCGACCGACTCGGCCACCCGGCCGGCGAGGCCGCGGCACGTCTCCGCGATCTCCGCCTCGTACTTCGCCCGCGTGTCCCCCGCGACCGCGGTCTCCATCTCGGCGCACGGCACGTTCCCGCGGTCGGTCACCTCGTGGCCGAGCTTCCGCAGCCGCTCGACCAGCCCCGCGATCCGGATCGCGCTCGGACCCATGTCGACGCCGCGGCGGTCCGCGCCGAGGTCCATCGGCACTCCGTAGAGATCGATCGGCCGGTTCACGCTTCGCTCCTCCGGGGAAACGAAGCAGCTTACCCGCGCGGTCCGTCCGGCCGCACGCGCTTCCCCTCCCGTCTCCCTCGAGGGTGCACCGCCGGAACGCGCCGCGCTACCGGCCCGCCTTCTCCTCGATCGCCGGGAGCTTCTCCTCGATGCGCTGCCTCACCAGGTCGCCGAGCCGGGCGCCCATCCTCGGTCCGACGGCGCGTGCGGCGAGGAACCCCCGCCCCTCCCATCGCAGCTCGCCCTCGAACGTCCCGACCCAGCTCGCGCGCCGAGCCCCCCGCGCGATCCGCAGCGTGATCGTCCCCGTGAACGGCACCACCTCGTGCTTCCAGAGCGGGGCCCAGGCGAAGGGCGCCGCCGCCTCGACGTCGACCCGCGCCGTCGTCGCCCCGGAGGGGACCGGCGTCCCGGCGAGCGACTCGACCACCGCCCGTCCGAACGGGCCGTCCTCGACCGAGACCTCCCAGCGCGCGGCGGACCCCGACCAGGAGGGGTCGTCCGCCGGGAGGCCGTTCATCGTCGCGCCCGGACCGCCGGTGTTCTCGACGTCCCGCCACCGGATCTCCTGGTGCGACGACGAGACGAACAGGTTCGCCTCGAGCGCGAACGCCGACTCGGGCGGGCGCTCCCGCAGCGCGATCATCAGGACGACGAGGAGGAGCGGCACGACGACCGCCGCCGCCCCGCGCAGGCGGACCGGGCCGAACAGGTGGAGATCGGCGGGTCGCCCGGTCGCGAGCCGGACGGCGACCCGCGCGGAGAGGAGGACGCCGAGCATCAGCGGCCAGAGCAGGGCGAGGACCAGGAGGGTGACGGCCGGGGCGGGCGCCTCGAACACGGCGCGCGGGACGACGAGGAGCGCGAGCGAGACCAGCGCCCCGAGCGAGACGGCGAGCCAGAACGTGATCCGATCGGTGAGCTTCGGGGCCTTCGACGTCATCTCTTCCTCCGGGAGGAGGGACTACGCGCCGGGCGCCGGGTCATTCATCGTCCGAACCCGCCGGCGCGTCCGCGGGCGGCCGGCGACGGGCCACCAGCCGGAACCCCCAGGCGTTCGCGGCCGTCGATTCGATCAGGAACTTCCGGAAGTCGAGGCGGAACTTCTCCGGCTCGGTGTTCACCCAGCTCCCGCCGATCGCCCAGCGGAGCCGGTTCTCCTCGTCGTAGAACGTCGTCGTCCACTCGGACAGGCTGCCGGCGAGGTCGAACACGCCGGGCGGGACCTCGTCGAGCGGGTACCGGAGGACGCCCTCCAGGCAGTGGTACGAGGTCGCGAAGCCGGACTTGACCCACCGCGGCCGGAAGACGTCCCCGGTCGGGTACCGGCGGCGGGAGGACGCCGCGCGCACCGAGTCGACCTCCGCGAGCGTCGGGACGGAGAAGACCCACGGCTCGCCGTTCGCCCGCGCGCGCTCGGTCCGCCACGCCGCGTACGCCGCGGCGTCGGCGACCGACACGCCGAGGACCGGCATCTCCGGATCCCCCCGGCCGACCAGAGAGACCGGCTCGCCGCGGCGGACGCCGAGGAACCCGCCGCGGCGCTGGTTCGAGAGCTCGCGCGGCCACCGGATCGGCTCGGGCGACGCGTCGATTCGCGCCCGGACCTCCGGGTCGTTCAGGAACTCCACGTACATCCCGAGGGTCACCTCGTGGTCCATCAGCCAGTACGGCACCGGGACGCCGAGGGGCGACCGGACGATCGGGACGAACCCGACCGGTCGCTCGTCGCGGGGGACGAGCGCCGCGTCGATCGTGGTCGCGGCGCCGCCGTCGACGTCGAACGGGACCGCCGCGTCGGCGCGCCCGTCGGCCCGGAAGACGGCGAGCCACGCCCCCTCGCCGAGGACGACCTCGCACGGGGTCGTCCCCGCGAGCGTCGCGTCGGTGCAGGCGACGGGCGATGCCGTGATCCGCGCCTCGACCCCCTCGGGGAGCATCGCTTCGAATCGCTCCTCCCCGCGCACCACGACCGCGGCGACCCCGCCGGCCGCGGCGAGCCGGCGCGCGTCCCCCATCTCCAGGCCGAGCTCCTCCAGAGTGCGGCCGATCAGCGTCACCGGGTCGCCGCGCCGCTCGAGCCGGAACTCCCGGTCGGACGGGACGTCCCGCGCCGCGTCCGATCCGAGGACGAACGAGTGCTCGTCGTACTCGTGGAGGCGCGTCACCGGGCGTCCCGCCACCTCCACCAGCCGGTCGCCGCGCTCGGCGCCCGCCGCCCCGCGCACGACCAGGACGTCGGTCCCGATCGGCCGCCCGGCGATCGAGACGATCAGGTCCCCCGCGCGGAGGGGCGGCCGGTCCGCGGAGACGCGGAGGCACCACGTCCCCGGGCGGACCGGCGGCTCGCCGCCCCGGGGGACGGCGACGAGCCGCGGCTCGCCGTCCTCGTTCCGGGCGTCCTGCCGCTCGTACCGGAAGAGGTGGACCTCCGCCCCGTCGACCGTCGCCGTGAACGACACCGTCGACCGCCCGGCGAGGACCGACGCGTGGCGGCCCTCCGCGTCGTGGGCGCGGACCTTCCTCGCGAAGTCGCTCGCGCTCGCCCGGTCGCCGAGCGCGTGCGCGACCCGCCACCGCTCCAGCCAGACGTCCGCCCGCAGCCGCTCGGCGTCGGCCGCCGGACCGCCGAGCTGCCGGGCGCGGTCGACCTCGGCGAGGAGGGCGGAGAGGAGGTCCTCGCGCGCGTCCCGCCGGCGCCGCAGCTCCCGCTCGTCGCGGTCGAGCGCCCGCCACGCCTCGTCCGGGAAGTACGCGGTCGCCATCCGCCGGCGCCGTTCCGCGACGTCCCGTTCCAGCTCCACCGTGCCGCGCTCGCCGTCCCGCGCCTCCGACAGCCTCCGTTCGACGTCGGCCAGGGACGCCCGCGCCTCCTCCCTCCTTCGCTCCGACTCGGCGCGTTCCTTCCAGGCCGCGCCGAACGCGAGCGCCGCGAGCGCGATCACGGTCGCCGCGGCGACCGCCGCCACCCCGCGGTTCCTCCGCGTCCAGAGGAGCGCGCGCCGCGCCGCGCCCGGCGGCCGGGCCCGGATCGGCCGGAACGACAGGAGCGCCTCGAGGTCCTCCGCGAGGTCGGAGGCGTTCGCGTAGCGCCGTCTCGGCTCCCGCTCGATCGCGTGGTGCACGACGGTCTCGAGGTCGCGGGAGATCGTGCGGTTCCTCCGCCGGAGCGGCTCGGCCTCGCCGGTCATCGCGTTCATGACGACCTGCTCGGCCGTCTCGCCTCCGAACGGCACCCGTCCGGCCAGCGCCTCGTACACCGTCACGCCGAGACCGTAGACGTCGACGCGAGGGCCGATCGCCTCGCGGTCCCCCGCGATCTGCTCGGGCGCGGCGTAGTGCGGCGTTCCCTGGAACGCGCCGGTCGCGGTGATCCGGTCCGAGCTCTCGTCCTTCGCCAGCCCGAAGTCGAGGAGGCGCGCGGCGCCGCTTCGATCGATCACGACGTTCGACGGCTTCACGTCGCGGTGGACCACCCCCGCGGCGTGGACGGCGGCGAGGGCGCGCGCGAGCTGACTCGCCCAACGGACGGTTCGCTCGGTCGAGGGGCGCTCCTCGCCGCGGAGCAGCCGGTCGAGGGTGCGGCCGGGGACGTACTCCATCGCGAGCCAGAGGTGGCCGCGATCCTCGCCGGCGCCGAACACGCGGACGAGGTGCGGATGATCGACCCGCGCGAGCGCCTGCGCCTCGCGCCGGAACCTCTCCACCGCCCGCGGCTGGCGCGCGAGCGTCGGGTGGACCACCTTCACCGCGCAGAGCCGGTCGACCGACACCTGGCGGGCGAGGAAGACGACGCCCATCCCGCCCTCGCCGAGCCGGCGGATCAGCCGGTACTCGCCCAGCCGGTCGCCGATCGGGTCGGGCGGCGCCGGCTCGTCTCCGACCATGCCGATCAGCTCGAGATCCTCGAGGATCGCGCGCGCCTCCGCCGCCAGCGCGGGGTGCTCGCCGAGGAGCGTCTCCACCGCCTCCGGTCCGGCCTCCTCGGCGCGCGCGATGCATTCCGCCAGGAGTTCCTCCAGTGCGGTCGGCTCGGCGTCGGTCATGGACGCAGGATATCGCCCGAATCGCGGCGGTTCGCGACTTCGCGCTTCGGTCGCCCCCTCCCGAAGCCGATGGAGGCGAGACCATGCCCCGTCGAGACGACACCGTGAGACACCTCTGCCCGACCCTCCGCGCCGTCCTCTGCGTCCTGGCGACCGCCGCCGGGGCGATCGCCGATCCCTCGCCCCAGCAACGCTTTCCGATGGACCGCCAGCCGGACGGCACGTACCGCATGGACGCGGCGCGCTTCGAGGCGCTGCGCGAGCGCGCGAGCGTGCTGATGGACGGCGTGCCCCTCCCGGGCGAGGGTGAGGTGACGCTCCACCTCCGGCGGATGCGCGTGGCGGCGGACGGCGCGAAGCTGTCGATCGACGGCGAGGTCCGGCCCCTGGCCGAGGTGGCGGACCACCTGCAGATCTTCCGCGGGACGGTCGTGGGCGACGAGGACTCTCACGCCTTCCTCGCGTTCTCTCCCGAGGGGAGCCGCGGCTACGTCCGGCGGGCCGGACGCACTCACCACCTCCGCTCCGCGCGGGCCGCGGACGCCGAGCCGGCCTCGTCGTTCCTCTCCCTCGAGGGGGAGGGGGACCTGATGGGCGCGATCGCGTGCGGCTCGGGCGACATCCAGCAGTTCCTCTCGATCGATCCGAGCTCGCTCACCGAGCCGTCGATCTCCGGGATGGAGACCGCCGCGTCGACCACGACGTACGAGTGCGAGGTCGGCGTCGAGACGGACTTCGAGTTCTACGAGCAGTTCGACGACGAGACCGACGCCACCAACTACGCGCTGACGCTGATGGGCGCGGTGAGCGACATCTACCTGAACGACGTCAACACGATCGTCACGGTGGCGTACCTCGGCATCCACACCTCGTCGAGCGACGGGTGGAACAAGAACGACGGGACGATCGATCGCCTCTACGCCTTCCGCGACGCGTGGAAGAACGGCAACGCGCCGGTCTCCGCCGACCTCTATCACTTCCTGAGCGGCGTCAACATGGGCGGCGGGGTCGCGTGGGTGAACGCGCTCTGCTCCCAGTCGTACGGCTTCGGGGTCTCCGCGAACATCGACGGCGGACTGACGGTGCCGGTCACCGGGACGGCGCCCTGGGACCTCGTCGTCGTCGCGCACGAGATGGGGCACAACTTCGTCAGCCCGCACACCCACGCGTACTGCCCGCCGGTCGACGAGTGCGCGCCGAGCGCATACTGGGAGAACTGCCAGGACGAGCAGATCTGCATCCCGAACGGCACGATCATGTCGTACTGCCACCTCTGCCCGGGCGGCCTGTCGAACATCGACCTGAACTTTCACGCCACCGTCGCCGCCGCCATCCGGGCCGCGGTCGAGTCGAGCTGCCTCGACCCGATCGTCCTCGAGCCGGAGCTCTGCGTCGACCAGCCGGACGGCGTCCACGTCACCGTCGACCCGTCGGTCACGGTCCTCGGCAGCGTCGAGTTCGGGCTCGCCAACTGCGGCACGCTGACCGACCCGGTCGACTACACGGCGACGAAGCCGGGCGCCGAGACGTGGTTCTCGGCCTCGCCGGCGACCGGCACCGTCGGGGTCTCCGCCTCGACCGTGGCCGTGAACGTCGACGTCACCGGGCTCGACTACGGGCTGCACACCGCGGTCCTCCACCTCGAGAACGACGACGACGCCGGCGACTTCGTCGACCTGCCGGTGTCGGTCATGGTCCTCCCGCCGCCGTTCCGGCCCGGCGACAT
>JBICIB010000132.1:0-3853 GCA_043101415.1 Planctomycetota bacterium JB042
CGGCGACCTGACGATCCACCGGGAAGGGGTCCTCGGCACGTGCATCGTCGTGAACGTGACGCCGAACACGAACTCCGGCTCGCTCTCCTTCGGCCGGGGGGTGATCGTCAAGGCGACCGGGCCGCACGTGGAGATGAAGGTGAAGGACGTGCTCGGGACCGGCCTCGAGAAGGTCGTCTTCACGTCGTTCCACGACGACGACCACGGCGGCGACTCCGACGCCGCGGCGACGGCGCCCGCGGCCGGCGACTGGATCGGCGTCTCGTCGAACGGGTCGGTCGAGCACGCGCTGATCCGCTTCGCCGGCGCCGACCCCGGGGGCGGGACGCGGGCGGCCGGGCTCCGCGGCGTCTCGACGGCGGGGCGGTGCGTCGGGACGCGGGTCGAGCGCTCCGCCGGCGACGGCTTCGACATCTCGGCGCACGCGAGCGGGCTCGTCGCCTTCCAGAACGCCGGGGTCGGCATCCGGGCGCCCGTCGTGCGGGCGAGCACGGCGTACGGGAACGGCGAGTTCGGCTTCGCGGGGGACTGGGGGATCGCCGGCGGGGCGCTGTCGATCGCGTACGAGTGCATCGCGTGGATGAACGGCCCGAACCTCGTCGAGAACTACCAGGTCTCCGGCGACCACACCCTGGCGCCCCCGGGCGTCGACGTCGTCTGGTCGTGCGGAACCGCCCTCGGGGTCGGGCCGCCGACCGGGTTCGGCGGGGTGAACTGCGGGAGCACGGGGTGGGGGAACCTGCACGCCGACCCGCGGTTCGTCGACGCGCCGAACGGGGACCTCCGTCTGAAGGCGGACTCGCCGTGCCGGAACTACGTCCGCGCGCCGTGCCCGCCGTCGATCCTGAACGACGGGTCGCTCTGCACCCCCTGGGGGAGCGGGGGGCTCGGCTACCCCGGCCCGCCGACGGCGCCGCGCGACCACGTCGAGTCGCCGCGCTCGGTCGACGACGACCGGCTCGGGCCGGCGCCGAAGCTCGCCGACCTCGGCGCGTACGAGCGCACCGTCTGGACCCTGGCGCCGATCGGCGACCCGATCCTCGGCGAGGTCGTCCAGCTCCATTGCGTCGGCCCGGCGGGGGTGGCGTTCTACCTGCTCGGCTTCGACGGGGACGACGCCGTCCTCGACCCGTACGGGTTCCTCTGCTTCGATCCGGGGTTCGTGCTGAGCCTCGCCGCGCTCCCGGTCGGGACGCCCCTCGTCCTCCCGGTCCTCGACGACCCGCTCCTCGACGGGTTGGAGGTCTCGATCCAGGCCGCGGTCCAGGGGGCGACCGGGGCCCTCGAGACGACGAACGTCTGGCGGCCGCGCTTCCATCGGTGACCGGCCGCGCGGATCGATGTAACGGCGACGAAGGCCCCCGGATTCGGTCCCAGACCGCCCGTCTCCCCGGGAGCCCGCGATGTCCCTCCGGTTCGTGCTCGTCCTGCTCGCCGCCTCGTTCGCGACCCTCGCCGGCTCGGCCTCGGCCCAGTGCCCGACGTGTCACACGTACACCCAGAGCACGCAGGTGTGGGACGGGAACGGGGGGCCGTGGCTCTCGGGGCACGTCTACATCCTGAACGCGACGGTGAACGTCCCGGCCGGGCAGGTGCTCACGATCCAGCCGGGGGCGATCGTGAAGATCGGGAGCTTCCGCTGGCTCGACGTCGACGGCCGGATCGACGCCCAGGGGACGTCCGGTTCGCCGATCGTCGTCACCTCGATCCTCGACGACACGGCCGGCGGCGACACGAACGGGGACGGCGCGGCGACGACCCCCGCGCCGGGAGACCACTTCGGCGTCCGGTTCGGCGGCAGCGCGGCGAACTCGACGATGCGATGGTGTCGGGTCCGATACGCCGGGGAGAGCGGCAGCCCGGCGTTGGAGGGGGCCGGTCCCGGGTTCACGCTCGAGGACAGCGTGATCGAGCACGGCGCGGGCCCGGGACTCCGTCTGTCGACGTCCCCGGTCTCCGTGGCGCGCAACGCGTTCGTCCAGTGCAAGCGCGCGATCTCGGGCCTGAGCCCGAAAGGGCTGCACGCCGTGCTCGACAACACCGCGACCGGGAACGTCGAGGGGGACGTCCTGAAGGTCGACACCGGGTTCCTGGGCGGGGAGATCACCGGCACGGTCTCCTGGCCGAACGGGGTCGGCTTCAATGGAACGGGTGAGGTCGTCCTCGCCGGCACCGTGGGCGTGAAGCCGAGCGGGACCCTGACGATCGGGCCGGGCGTGCGTCTCCTCATGACCTCGCAGGGCGGGTTCCAGGTCACCGGCACCCTGCACGCGAGCGGGACGGCGGGCGAGCCGGTGGTCGTCACGTCGGTCGACGACGCGGCGTTCGGCGGCGCGGGGGCGCTCCCCGGGGCGTGGAAGGACGTGCTGGTCTCCGGCTCCGACGCGTCGACGCTGACGCACGTGATCGTCCGATACGGAGGAAGCGGCGGCTCGGCGTCGGTGCGTCTGAACAGCTCCGACGCGACGCTCACCCCGTGCACCGTCGCGCACTCGGCCGGCGACGGAGTCGCAGTGAGCGCCGCGGCGCCGATCATCAGCGGGTGCACGTTCGACTCGAACGCCGGCCTCCCGATCGGTCCGGTGCCGCTCGAGGTCCTGGCCGGGTTCTCCGGAAACTCGGCGACCGGGAACGGCGCGGGCGACGCCATCGCCCTCGGGCAGACGACGATCTCCTCCTCGGCGTCGATCGGTCCGGCGGCGGCGTTCAACGGCACCGGCGCATTCATCCTCGCCGGCCTGCTGACCGTGAACAACGGCGTCTCGCTCACGCTCGATCCGGGGACCGTCCTGAAGGCCGACCCGGCCGTCGACGCCGGGATCACCGCCCACGGCGCCCTGAACTGCGCCGGGACCGCGCTCGCCCCGGTCGTCCTGACCTCCCTGTACGACGACGCCCACGGCGGCGACCTGAACGCGGACGGGAACGCCACGCAGCCGGCGCCCGGCGACTGGGGCGGTCCGAACCTGCTGAACGCGGGGTCGTCCGGGAGCGTCTGGACGCACACGCGCGTCCGGTTCGCCGGCAAGGGCGGGGGGGCGAGCGTCGACGTGAAGAACTCCGACGCGACGCTGTCGAACGTGATCGTCGAGCACGGCGCGGGGCCGGCCTTGAACGCGGAGAACTCGGCCCCGACGATCAGCGGCTGCGCGTTCGACCACTGCGCCGGCGACGCCCCGATCGTCGGCCTCCCGATGATGGCCGTCGCCGGCCTCTCCGGGAACACCGCCACGGGGAACGCGAACGGCGACTCGATCCGCTTCGCGGGCTCGACGGTCGACGGCCCGCTGACGCTCTCCCCGGCCGCGACCCTGAACCAGGACGGAGTCGTCGTGCTCGCGGGGACGATCACCGTCTCCGGCGCCGGCGACCTCGGAGTCGCGCCGGGGATGGTCGCCAAGTTCGCCGGCGGGCACACCCTGAAGGTGAACGCGGCGCGACTGACCGCGATCGGGACGCCGCTCGAACCGATCGTGTTCACGTCGATCGGGGACGACACGATCGGCGGCGACACGGCGAAGGACGGGGCGACGGCCGGCGCGGCCGGGGACTGGGAGGGGCTCGACCTCTTCAACCCGATCGATGTGCAGCTGGCGCACGCCGAGGTCCGGTTCGCCGGGGCGAACGGCCGTCCGGCGATCGAGGTGCACGGATCGACGGTCGCGCTCGACCACGTGGCGGTGACGCAGGCCGCGGGGACCGGGCTGCTCGCGGCGAACACGCTCGCCGCCCCCTCGGTGACGAACTCGGCGTTCGACGGCTGCGCGGTCCCGGTCGCCGGCTTCTCGGTCACCGGCGTCCAGGGCTGGGCGGGGAACAGCGCGCAGGGGAGCGCGCTCGGCGACGCCCTGCG
>JBICIB010000133.1:0-3588 GCA_043101415.1 Planctomycetota bacterium JB042
GGTCCGCTCGCCCGAGTCCCCGGCCTGCTCGACGTCCCCCTCGCGGACCGTGATCCGGGCGGAGGATCGCCCGCTCCGCGCGCGCTCGTCGGTGACGACGACGGCCCCCTCGACGTACCGGCCGCTGCCGGCGTCGCCCGCACGCCAGAACGACGCCAGGACGCCGCCCTCGAAACCGTCCCGCAGCAGCGGCGGCGGCGCGGAGGAGACGGACGTGAATCCGCTCGCCGGCGGCGCGCCCTCGTCGGAGCAGGCGCCGAGGGCGAGGGAGAGGACGACGAGCGACCGAGGACGCACGGACGGGGCGCGCCTACGGGAACGCCAGCGACACCCCGTTCGTCGTGGTGAACCCGAGCGACGTCGTCGGGTCGGCGACCGCGGCCTGCAGGGTGAGCGTCCCCGGCGGGATGGCCGGCGGGAGGACGGTCGTGAACGCGACGCTCCCGGTCCCCGGGAGGGCGCCGCCGAGGGGGAGGGAGATCCCCGCGCCGAGGAGCGGCGCGACGTGGAGGGAGCAGCCGTCGGCGAGCGGGACGGTCGTCGGGCCGACGCCGAGGAGGAGGAGCGCCGTGCCGCCGCCGTTCGCCTGCTGCAGCGAGAGCGAGAGCGCGCCGCCGCCGGCCGCGCAGCCGGTCAGCTCGAGGACCGGCACGAAGCCGCCGGCCCCGGCGCACCCCGCGCCGTACGACTGGATCACGCCGCAGCCGGGCGTCGACGCCGCGTCGGCCGGGTCGGACCCCGCGTCGAGCTCGTCGCGGTCGAGCGCGCCGTCCTCGTCCCGGTCGACGCCGACGCGCGTCTCGGTCCCCGCCGGGACGACGGTGTACGTCAGCTCGCTCCCGGGCGCCGCGGCGGCGAGGAGCGCGGCCGCGGTCGGCGTCTCGGCCTGCCGATCGGCCTGGAACGCGCCGCCCCCCTGGTAGGCGTAGCCCCGTTCGACTCCGCCCTGGATCCCCTTCACGACGACGCCGACCTCGCCCTGGTCGGCGAGCGCGAGCATGTCGGTCACGAGCTGGAGCTGCGTCGCGGACGCCGTCTGCGCGTCGACGACCGTCGTCTGCGTCCCGACCGCGGCGTGCGCGTCGAGGCTCGCGGTCCCCGGCGGCTCGAGGAGCGTGCCGGTCGAGCCGGGGAGGTCCGACCCCGACAGCGCCAGCAGGAACGCGACGAGGTCGGCGGTCTGCTGGTCGCTGGAGACGTTGAACGCCTGCAGGTTCACGAACCGCGCCAGCGAATCGACCGTCCCGTCGTGCAGGAACCCGAACCCGGCCCGGCTCTCGATCCGCTTCGCGTCGAACCCGACCTTCTCGTACAGGTTCCGCATCTGCGGCACCTTGAACGCCTTGTTCGTCAGCCCGTCGACCGAGAGGAGCGCGTGGTGCTGCTCGCCGTTCGGGCCGGCCGGGATCGGCTGGTACTGGAACCCGGCCAGCGTCGCGCCGGTGCTCATCCCGAGCGGGAGCGTGTGGCACGTGATGCAGGCGAAGTTCCCCTGGTCGATCAGGTTCGGCGGCCGGTAGAGCGCGAGGCCGGCGACGGCGTTCCCGTTCGGGAGCGGCTGGTTCGCCAGCCCGAACCGCCCGGTCGTGTAGTGGCCGGGGAGCGGCAGGTTCGTCGGGAGCGAGTTGTCGAACTCGCGGAACGGGTTCGGCGGGAAGTGGATCGTGGCGAGGAAGTCCTCGAACTCCTGCATCTCCGCCGGCGGCAGCGGCTGGTCGTCGCCGAGGAGGCCGGAGAACGCGCCGGCGAACTCCTCCAGGCCGTCCCGGTCGCCCCGCCAGTGGTGCGGCTCCTTCCCGACGATGTCCTGCAGCGTCTGCGTCGTCATCGGGCCCTTCATCGGGTGGAACGGCTGGAACCCGGTGTTCAGCCCCGGGACGTTCGCGCCGAGGTTCTGGCCGGCGAGCGACTTCACGTCCCCGCCCGGGTCGCCGAGGTCCCACGCCAGCCGGTCGATCCGCGCGTCGACGTGGCACGACGCGCACGACGCCTGCCCGAGGCCGGAGGTCAGGTGGGTGTCGTACAGGTGCTTCCGCCCGACCTTGATCGCGGCCGGCGACGCGTCGTGGAGCGGCACCGTCGCCACCTCGACCTCGAACGCCGTGCTGACGACCGAGATCGTGCTCGCGAACTTGTTCAGGACGTACAGGCGCGCCCGCGCCTCGTCGAGGACGACGCCGGTCGGACCCTCGCCGACCTCGATCGTCGGCGTCGCCCCGGCCCGCGCGCCCGCAGCGTCGACGATCACGACGTTGTTCGAACCCATCCCGACGACGTACCCCTTCGTCCCCGCCGCGTTCCAGACCAGGCCGCGCGGGTCGCCGATCGACTTGTCGCGCTCCCCCTGCGGCAGGTTCGGGACCGAGTAGTCGAGGTGCGGGTTCAGGTCGGCGATCCCCTGCGTCGTCGGCCCGGACGGATCGACGTTCGCGAACAGGACGCGCACGAAGACGCCGTTCAGGTTCGGCTCGAACCGGACCTCGTTCGTCGCGTCGGTCCCGACGACCGTCACCTCGCCGCTCGTCGGATGGACCGCGAGCCCCATGACGACGTTCATCAGCCCGGTCGCGTACGAGGCGGCGAGCGAGTCGGCGTCGAGCACGACGACGTCCCGGTCCGGCAGGTCCCAGCCGACCCGACGCCCGGAGAGGAGCGCCTGCGGCCCGGTCACGAACCCGGTCCAGTCCCCCCCGTTGTCGTCCAGCCACGTCCCGGCCGGCGACTTCCGCACGATCAGGCCGACCTTCGGCGGGATCGGGTTGCCGGCCTTCTGGGGCGGCGAGAACTGCGCCCCGGAGTTCGGCGGCGGGTTCGCGCCGGCGTACGGGCCGCTGACGTTCCCGACGACGTTCGGCGGGTACGAGATGATCGTCGGGTCGTCGCTGCCGCCGCCGAGGATCGTCGTCCCGTTGCCGGACTCGAACACCGCGGCGTAGACGGCCTTGCCGTCGGCGGAGACCGCGAGGGCGCGCGGCTCCTCGACCGGCAGGTCGAGCGCGATCGGCGGCGACTGGAGCTGCGTCGGGTCGAACACGAGGATCCGGTTCGCCTGCGAGCAGGTGACGAACGCGCGCTCGGTCGTCCCGGCGAACGCGACGTCCGCCGGCTCGTCGTCGGTGTCGAGCGTGGCGACGACGCGGCCCGACGCCAGGTCGACGACGCTGACGCTGTCCGAGAGGTGGTTCACGACCCACGCCTCGCCGTCGTTCCGTGCCCGGACGGAGACCGGATCGACCCCGACGGGGATCGACGCCTCGAGCCGCGGGACCGGCCCGGTCAGGTCGAGGACCTCGAGCCGCCCGTCCGGCGTGTTCACGGCGAGGAGCCGCGTGCCGTCCGGCGTGACGTCGAGCGGGTGGACGTGCGGCGTCTCGAAGTTGACGAACGGCCCCTGGGCGGACGCCTCGGGCGCGAACAGCAGGGCGGCGACGGCGACGAGCGCGGACGGGAGCGGGGTCGAGCGCAAGGGATCCTCCTCCGGAGGGGCGCCGCGCCGGCCCGGAAGACCGCGGGGACGACGGCGCCCGGCTGGGCCGGGGAACGCGTCCGCGCGGCGGGCGGTTCCCGGGGGCCCGATGGTACCCGGGA
>JBICIB010000134.1:0-3238 GCA_043101415.1 Planctomycetota bacterium JB042
GTCGGCGACCCGACGACGGCGGCGGTCCGGCGCGCCGGGGACGACCTCGCCGCGACGCTCGCCGCCTTCCGGGCCGCGCACGGCTTCGGGCGGGCGATCGCGGCGCCGCAGATCGGCTGGTCGGCGCGGTGCGTCGCGCTCTCCCTCGACGGCCGGTCGTTCCGGATCCACGACCCGGTGATCACCCGCCGCTCGCGCGAGACGGTCACGCTCTGGGACGACTGCATGAGCTTCCCCGACCTGCTGGTGCGGGTCGAGCGGCACACCGCCGTCGACGTCCGGTACCTCGACGAGCGGGGCGAGGTCGTCGACTGGTCCATCGAGAGGCCGGACGTCGCCGAGCTGCTGCAGCACGAGATCGACCACCTCGACGGCGTCCTCGCCGTCGATCGGGCGACCGACCGCGACGCGCTCGTCGACCGCGTCGAGTTCGAGCGGGACCCGGAGCGGTTCCGGGCCCGCGTCGACCTCCGGCCGGGGCCGGGCGCGCCGTAGATTCCCCCGGCCGCCGCGCGGGCCGGCGGTATCGTCTCCCTCCATGAGCCTCCTCGCGCTCGTCCTCGGCGTCGCGATCTCCGCGCCCTCCCCGGTCGCCCCCGTCGGCCCGGTCGCCGAGGACGCCGGCTGGTCGGCGCGGATCGCGGTCCGGTTCGTCGACGACGGCGGCGCGCACCGGGCGGTGGTCGAGGCGACCTGGACCGCGAACGACCGCCGGCGCGGCCGCGCCGACGCCCTCGACCTCTCGATGGCCGGCGGGTACCCCGGCGGGTACGGCGCGTTCGTCCGCGACCTCGAGGGGGCCGAGGTCGTGTCGGCGGCGGAGGGGCGGTTCCGCGCGCCGGTCCGGGACGGCCGGGCGTCGGTCCGGTACGTCGTCCCGCTGGACCACGACCCGGACGAGGGGATCGGATGGGACGAGACGCCGCACGCGTTCTCCGACGGCGTCCTCTGGACCGGCCGGGCGCTCTTCCTGACCGGCCCGGACGCCGACACGACGGTCGTCCTCGAGCCGCCGGACGGAGCGCGCGTCTCGACCTCGCTCGCGCCGCTCGATCGCGAGGCGCACGCGTACGCCGCCGAGGGGCGTCGGCTCTCCGAGCTGTATCTCGTCGTCGGCCGGCACCTCGAGCGGACGATCGAGGTCGAGGGCGCGACGATCGTGCTCGCGGTCGACGGCGACGCGGCCGCGGCGGCGGACGTCCTCGAGGAGCAGGTGGAGGAGCACCTCGCGGCGGTCTCCGCGACGTTCGGCCGGCCGCCGCCGCCGCGCTGCCTCGTCGCCGTCACCCGCGCCGAGCGGGAGGGGGGCGGCTCGGTCTACGCCCGCGACGCGCACGTCCTCGTGAAGGGGGCGCCGGCCGCGATCGGCCCGAGCGACTGGCGGCGGACGCTCTGTCACGAGCTGACCCACCTCTGGGTGCCGCGGGTCGTCGGATTCGACAGCCGGGAGATGTGGTACGGCGAGGGGTTCACCGACTACTACGCGCACCTCCTCCTCGCGCGGAGCGGACGGATCTCGGGGCGCGACCTGCTGCACTTCGTCGGCGGGTGGGCCGGCGCGTACCTCGACGAGGCGGGCGCGATCGGCCTGCGCGAGGCGGGGAACCTCGGCGCGAAGAACCGGACGCTGATCTATCACGGCGGCGCGCTGGCGGCGCTCCGGATCGACGTCGCCCTCCGCCACGGCTCGTCGAACCGGCGGTCGCTCGACGACGTGATGAAGGAGGTCGCCGCGCGCTGCGAGGAGGTGGGCGGACCGATCGACGTCGCCGAGCTCGACCGGGTCCTCGGCCGGCTCGGCGGGAAGGAGCTCGCCCGGTTCCTCGACCGCCACGTCGCGGGGGCCGAGCCGCTCCCGCTGGCCGAGGTGTGGGCGCGCGCCGGCCTCGTGCTCGAGGAGGAGACGGTCCGCGTCCCCGCGCTCGACGCCGTGGTGCCGCTGCTCTCGACGCCCGGATTCACCGCGACGGTCGACGGGGTGCGGATCGACCGGACGAGCGCGCCGGGGCTCGAGGCGGGCGACTTCCTGATCGCGCTGGCCGGGCGGCCGGTCGGCGACTTCGGGGACCTCCGGCACGCGCTCGCGGACGCCGGCCCCGGGGACGAGCTCCCCGTGGTCGTCGTGCGAAGCGGGAAGCGGGTCGAGGTCGACGTCCGCCTCGGCGGTCCCGGCGAGGCGCTCCCGTCGAACGAGGAGGTCCGCCGCCGGCTCGTCCCCGCGAAGAAGGTGGGCCGGAAGGCGCGGACGGTCCGCGAGAGCCTGTTCGGGAAGCGGCTCCGCTGACCGGACCGCCGCTCAGGCGGCGCCGCCGTCGGCCGCGGCGCAGGCGGCCCCGACGATGCCGGCCTGGTTGAGCGCGGCGGCCGGGACCAGCGGGAACTCCCCCGTCAGCGCGTGCTCGAACTTGTGCATCTTCTTCGCCGCGCCGCCGCCGAGGACGAACAGGTCGGGAGACACGAGCGCGTCGAGCCGGTCGAGCACCTTCGAGAAGCGCTCGGCCCACTCCTCCCACCGGAGGTCCTTCCGCTTGCGCGTGGCGTCGGAGGCGTACCGCTCGGCGGTCCGGTCCCCGACCATCACCTGGCCGAACTCGGTGTTCGGGACGAGCCGGCCGTCCGTGAAGAGCGCCGAGCCGATCCCGGTCCCCACGGTGATCAGCAGCACGACGCCCGCCACCCGCTTCCCCGCTCCGAACGCGATCTCGGCCAGCCCCGCGGCGTCGGCGTCGTTCAACAGCCGGACCGGGCAGCGGGTGGTCCGGCGCAGGAGGGCCGCGACGTCGGTCCCGATGAACGCGTCGTCGACGTTGTTCGCGGTCCGCGCCACGCCGGCGTGGATCACCGCGGGGAAGCCGCAGCCGATCGGCCCGCGCCAGTCGAAGTGCTGGGCCACGGCGCCGACCGTCTCCGCCACGGCGTCGGGCGTCGCCGGCTTCGGCGTCTCGATCCGGTGGCGCTCGGTCTTCAGCGTGCCGGTCGCCGTGTCGACGATCGCGCCCTTGATGCCCGAACCGCCGATGTCGATTCCGAGGACGTCCATGGCCGCCATCCTGACGACCGCGGGGGTGCGGATCCAGGGCTGGCGTACGTATCCGGTGCCCCACACGCGCGCCTGCCCGTACCGGAGAGGCCGTCGCGCTGTCGTCGACGCCGAGGTGGAGGGGAATCGGGAAACCGGGTGACCGGAAGACCGGGCACGGACGCCGGGGAACGGGAGAGCGAGGGGAAGACCGGGTCG
>JBICIB010000135.1:0-5561 GCA_043101415.1 Planctomycetota bacterium JB042
GCCCTCGCCGCGGCCGGGGTGTTCGCCCCGCGGTCCGACGCCGCCGTCGTCCGCGTCCCGAAGCAGCACGCGACGATCCAGGCCGCCGTCGACGCCGCCGCCCCCGGCGACGTGATCGTGGTCTCGAAGGGCGTCCACGCCGGTCCGGTGAAGGTTCCGACCGTCAAGGCCGGCCTGACGATCCGCGCGAAGGGGACGGTCTGGATCGAGAACGACCCGACGCACGCCGACAGCGGCGCGGTCGTGTTCGTCCAGGCGGACGACGTGACGCTCGACGGCCTCGGCCTCCGCCACGGCGGATCGAACGCCGCCGACCCGATCGCGGGCGGCGTCGCGGTCTGGGCGGACGGCGTCACGCTGAGGAAGCTCCGCATCCACCGCTCGAAGGGGCCGGCCGTCCGCGTCGACGGGGACGGCGCGCGCGTCCTCGACTGCGAGGTCCGCGGCTGCCGGGAGGGGATCCTGGTGATCGGGAACGACGCCCGGGTGGCGGACTGCGACGTCCGGATGGTCGACCGCGACGGGGTCTGGATCGACGGGAAGGACGGGACGATCGAGGGCTGCCGCGTCGTCCGCGCCCGGCGGATCGGCCTCCGCGTCGAGGGGAGCGGCGCGAAGGTGAAGAAGAACGACGTCTTCGCGGCCGGCGAGGGCGGGATCGACGTCTTCGGCGCCCTCCCCGACGTCGTCGGCAACGAGGTCCGGATGACCGGCCCCGGCGGCCCGTCGATCGCCGTGCTGCTCGACGCCGACCACTCGATCACGGAGCCGGGGCGGATTCGGAAGAACCGATGCTTCGGCGGCGACGGCATCGGCATCCGGATGTCCGGCGAGGCGTCGGGGCGGGTCGAGAAGAACACGGTCGTCCGGTGCGGCGTCGGGTCGGCGTTCCAGGGCGAGACGGGGGCGGGGATCGAGGCGTTCGGCAAGGACGTCGTCGACAACGTCGTCGAGGAGTGCGCCGGCGACGGCATCCGGGCGTACGGACACGCGGTGCTGGTGGCGGGGAATCGGGCCGTCGACAACCTCGAGGACGGCATCGAGATCCTCGGGGGGACGAACCCCGAGGTCCGCGACAACGTCGCGCGCGGGAACCTCGGCGAGGGGTTCGAGAACGGCGGGACCGGCACCGTCTTCGTCGGCAACGTCGCGAAGAAGAACCGCATCGACGTGGCGAGCACCGGCACGTTCGGAACCTACACGAACAACCAGAGCAACACGGGCGGCCCCGACGCCGCCCCGGAGGTCGACTGACATGAACGCCCGCACGAACCCGCTCCCCCTCGGCCCCGCCGCCGCGCTCCTCCTCCTGTTCGCGCCCGCCGCCGCGGACGCGAAGACCCTGAAGGTCCCCGCGACGCACGCGACGATCCAGGCCGCCGTCGACGCGGCCGGCCCGGGCGACGTCGTCCTGCTGAGCGGCGGTGTCCATCGCGGCCGCGTCGTCGTCCCCGCCGGCAAGACCGGCCTCACGATCCGCGGGATCGGGAAGCCGATCCTCGACGCCTACCCGCCGACGTCGGGCCCGGGCGTCGGCCTCGACATCCTCGCCGACGACGTCCGCCTCGAGAACCTGAACGTCCGCCACGCCCGGTACGCGAGCGGCAGCGCGCTCGGCATCGGCATCCGGATCGCGGGCGACGGCGCGCGGCTCGAGGACGTCCACGTCGCCGACTGCGACTGGGGCGGGCTCCTGGTGAACGGCGACGACGCCCGGCTCACCGACTGCACGTCGTCCGGGTGCGGCTCCCTCACCGCCAACGGCTACGGCCTCTTCGTGAACGGCGACCGGGCCCGGCTGATCCGCTGCTCGTCGTTCGGCGACCACGACGGCCTCACCGTGGACGGGAGGGACCCGGTCGTCCGGGACTGCGAGGTGCTCGCGGCGACGGGGCGCGGCATCACGGCGTTCGTCACGTCGGGGACCTCCCTGCTGCTGCGCGGATGCGAGGTGCGAGGAGTCGTCCAGTGGCCGTTGACCGTCCAGGGCGGAACCTTCGTCGCGAAGAAGAACCTGTTCGAGGGCGCCGCCGGGCTCGGAGTCTCGATCGCGTCCGACGGGACGTTCGTCGACAACGTCGTGCGGAACTCGTCGTCGACCTTCCCCGGGCTCCAGATCTCGTCCGGCGCCGTCGTCGTCGCGGACAACCGGTTCGAGGACCTGCGCGGCGCCGCCATCGTCGCGAAGTCGAGCTTCGCCACGATCGTCGACAACGAGATCGAGCGCTGCGGCGGCGTCCTGGCCGCGCCCGTCCTCCACGTGACCGGCAGCCAGTCGACGATCGCCGGGAACCGCATCCGCGGCTGCCGGAGCGCCGCCCTCGAGGTCGGCGGGACGGGGAACCTCGTGAAGAAGAACAAGATCGTCCAGAACCATCACGACGGGGTGGTGATCGCCTCGGGCGGCGGGCACGAGGTCCGCGACAACACGGTGAAGTGGAACGGCGGCGAGGGGATCGAGAACCGGGTCGCCGGGACGATCGCCACGAAGAACCTCGTCCTGAACAACCGGCTCGACGTGGCGGCGACGGCGGCGTTCGGGGTGTTCGTGGGTAACGAGTTCGTGACGGGTGGGGTGGGGGCGGCGCCGGAATTCGAGTGAGGAGTTTCCGCTGCGCGCGGGGCGAGGAACGCGATTCGGGAATGGTCGGCGCGTTCGCCACGGCGGGGGACGAAGGAGGGACGAGCTCTCCGACCCGCTCACGTCCTCGCGCGATACGTCCGGCGTGGTCTCCGCGAAGGATCGAGTCGCGCTGCGGGGTCGCTCTCGGAGCCTCATCCCTCCTTCGTCCCCCGCCTCGCCCGCTCCGGATTTCCTCACCCGATTCCATGGGGAAGGGGGGGAATGCGGAGGAGACTCTTGGAATGCCGCTGACGCGGAGTACCGACGCCGGCGAAGATCCTCCGCGTCAGCGCCCTCTCCCCTGCTCTCGTTGCTCTCCCCTGCTCTCCCCTGCTCTCCCTTGCTCTCCCCTGCTTCCTACCCGCACAACTCCACGAACCGCGCCACGTACTCCGCCATCGTCCCGAGTCCCACCTCCGCGCGCCTCCGATCCACGTTCGGCTCGTCCTCGATCGGATGCGGGGCCCAGCGGCCCTCGCCGACGCAGCGGCCCTGGGTGCCGTAGCGCTGGGGGCGGCCGTCGGCGACGGCGACGCGGTCGTGGAGGTAGGCGTAGTTCTTCGGGTCGGTCTCGCCGGACTCGGCGAGGGGGCCGAGGCGGGCGAGGACCTCGCGTTGGAACGGGACGTCGTGGTCGGCGTGCTGCACGAGGAGCCAGGCGTTCCGGTCGGCGCGGGGCCCGAAGGCGGAGATCGTGAACCAGCCGTGTTCGTCGAGGAGCTGCTTCAGGACGCGCGTGTTCTCGCGGTCGATCGCCCGCCATCGCACGAGGAACTCGGCGTCGAACGCGCGGCGCTCCTCGGCGTCGAAGCGGACGACGATGTCGGACTGCGGGTAGGAGCGGAGATACTGGTCGACGTCGACCATGTGCTCGAGCCGGCTGCGGACGCGCCGCCAGTCGGGCTGTCCCCGTGACTCCGCCGCGAACGCCGCGCGCCGCCGGGCGACCTCGGCGTCGAAGGCGGAGAGCGCCGCTCGCACGACCGGAGGAGGCGGCGCCGCGGCGGCCGTCGACGCGGCCCCTTCGAGACCGGACGGCTCGGGATCGGGCGCGACCGAGGTGCAGGCGAGGAGGGCGACGAGCGGAAGGGCGAGCGATGGGCGCATCGGAGCATGGTAGCCACGCTTCGGAGCCGGAACCGCTACACTCGACCTCGCTTCCGCGCGCTCGGCCCCACCGCGTGGAGAAGGGCGGATCCTCATGGCCGAGGACCGGAGGGGAACTCCATCTTCCCGGCGCGCGCTCGTCGCGGCGGTCCTGGTCGTCGGTCTCGTCGGCGCGACGTCCTGGGCGATCCGCGGGGACGGCGACCCGGGCGAGGTCGCGGTCGGGGCGACTTCGGACGGCGGAGCGGTCGATCGCGCGGTCGACGCGGCGGCCCCCGCCGACACGGTCGTCGCCGTCGAACGCGCCGTCGTCCCGGACGCATCGACCCGGACGGACGCGGACGGAGGCGACGCGGAGGACGACGACGGCGGCGCGCTCGTCGGGCGGGTCGTCGACGCGGACGGGGCGCCGTCCCTCGGGTGGGAGGTCCGCGCGGAGAGCGACTCTCACTTCGCGTTCGCCGACGTCGGACGGGAGGGTCGGTTCCGGTTCGAGGAGCTGCCCGCGGATCGCTACCGGCTCGAGGCGGTCCACCCGCTCGCGCCGACGATCGCGGGGCCGGCCGTCGACGTCGTCGACGGGTCGACGGCCGAGGGGACGGTCGTGTACGACGGGCCGCCGATCGACCGGCGGCTGCTCGTCCGGACCGTCGTCCGGCCGGTCGACGCGCACCCGCCGGACCCGAGCGACGTCGTCCTCCACGGGCCGCGCGGCGAGCGGCGGACCGGGTTCCGGGACCCCGAGCGCGGGAAGACGTTCGTGTTCGACGACGTCCCGCCGGGACTCTTCACCGTCACCGTCGACGACCCGCGGTTCGCGCCGTGGCGGAAGGACCACGTCCGCCCCGGGCGGCAGGTGCTCGCCGAGCTCGAAGGGCGCGCGGCGATCGTGCTTCACGTCGTCGACTCCGTGTCCGGACGGCGGCTCGACCGGTATTCGCTCTCGATCGAGAACGCGCGCGAGTCGACGCGCGTGAAGCGGGCGGACGACCCGCCGCCGAACGGGTCGGTCTACGACGGCCTCGTCGCGGGACCGGTGACGCTGCGAGTGACCTGCGACGGGTACGCGGACCGAGAGACCGAGCTGCCGCCGCTCGCGACCCGGGAGCGACGCACGGTGCGGGTGGAGTTGCGGCCGGAGACGTCGATCCACGGCGTGGTGCTCGACGCGACCGGCGCGCCCGTGAGCGGGGCGATGGTCCTCGTGTCGACGGAGGCCGGCTTCTCGTCCGGCGTTCAGATCGAGGCCGACGGCGCCGGCCGGTTCTCGTTCACGCGCGTCCGCGCCGATCGCATCGCGCTCCAGGCCATCGCTCCCCACGTGGCGTTCCCCAGCGACGTCGTCTCGTTGGCGGTGCCACGAACGCGCCGCGTCGACGGCGTGCAGCTCCGGTTTCCTCCGGCCGGCGTGATCCGGGGGTCCGTCGTCGCCGGTCCCGCAATCGACGTCGACGGGCTCGTGCTCGTGGCGCTCGAACCGCTCCGCGTCGGCCACGATCGCGGGCTCTTCCGCAACGCCTGGACATCGACGACCCTGGGGGCGGACGGCCGGTTCGAGCTCGCCCCGCTCCCGTACGGCGAGTACGCGCTCCACCTCGAGATGCCGCCGCGCGGCTTCGGGCCCGAAGCGAGCGCCCCGTGGACGTTGCCGTCCGAGATTCGCCACGACCTCGGCGCGGTCGCGCTGCGAGGCCCCGTCCTCGACTTGAGGCTCCCCGTCGACCGCCCGGTCATCGGTCGCGTGGCGGCCGTGGTGCGACGACACGGGCGCCCGCTGGCCGGCATCGACGTCCGGATGGAGTGCGGGTTCTCCCTGAACGAGGGAGCCTCC
>JBICIB010000136.1:0-6242 GCA_043101415.1 Planctomycetota bacterium JB042
GCACGCGACGTCGCCGGCGTCGTCCTTCAGACGGAAGACGCGCGGGCAGGTCGGGAAGAGGTCGTGCGCCGTGACCACCGCCGGCACCCCCGCCCGCGCCGCGCCGGCGACGAGGTCGGAGGTGAGACGGATCCAGTGGTGGACGTGGACGACGTCCGGACGGACCTCGGCGAGGAAGCGGTCCCAGGCGTCCGAGACGAACGGCTGGTACGTCTTGTCCCAGCGGTCGAAGTAGAGGTCGTTCCGGTGCACCCGCCGGACCGGGACGCCGTCGACGGTTTCGTCCTCGACCTCGAACTCCTCGCGCCACTCGACCGACCCGGCGAAGACCCGCGCGTCGTGCCCCGCCGCCCGCTGGGCGTGCGCCAGCCGCGCGACGTACAGCTCGGTGCCGCCGATCAGCTCGGGAGGATGGCCGTGGACCGCGTGCGCGATCCTCACCGCGGCGCCTCCGCCGCGGCCCGGGTCAGCTCCTCCTCCAGCCGGTCGACGTGCTCGCGGAACGTGATCGGGTTCTCCGCGCGCTCCGCCATGGCGGGGACGAGCGACGGCTCGTGGATCAGCGAGGCGAGCTTCCGGGCGAGGTCCGCGTCGTCGCCGGGCGCGAAGACGAGGCCGTCGACGCCGTCGTCCACGAGCTCCGCCATCCCGCCGAGGTCGGAGACGACGACCGGCCGGCGCGCCGACCGCGCCTCCTGGATCACCATCGGGAAGTTCTCGAACCAGACCGACGGCATCACCAGCACGTCGAACCGCTCGAAGGCGGACGACAGCGCGTCGTGCCCGACCGATCCCATGAACCGGACCGGCAGCCCCTTCGCCTGCGCCCGGAGCGACGCCGCGTACCGCGGGTAGTAGTCGGACCGGCCGTAGACGAGGAGCTCGCCCCGCCCCTTCAGGTGCTTCATCGCCTCGATCAGCACGTGCACCCCCTTGTGCGGCGCGATCGTCCCGACGAAGCCGAAGACCGGGTCGCGCCCGTCGAGCGGCGGGCGCGGGGCGGACGAGAGCGGCTCGATGCCGACCGGGAGGAGGGTCACCCGATCCTCGGGGAGGCCGTACCGGATCATCCGGTCGCGGACGGTGCGGGACGGCGGGAGGAACCGCGCCACGTTCCGGCCGAGCCGCAGGAGCTCGTCCCGGCGGGCGCGGAAGCCGTCCTCGAGCGTCGGCGGCGGCGCCGGCTTGAGGTGCACCCCCGACTCGGACTTCCGCTTCAACAGCCGTCCGGCCCCCGCGAGCCGGCTGTTCCGCCACGCGTCGACGACCGGCGCCAGGTCGAAGCCCGCGGTCTCCTTCGTCCACCGGATGGCGGAGATCATCTTCTTCTCGAGCGCCGACTGGGAGTACTTGAAGTCGGTGATGCAGCTGGCGCAGCGAGCCGGCTCGGGGCCGTCGCAGATCGACTCGCCGTGCTCCAGGAGCTGGCCGAACCGGGCGCAGGCGAGCCAGAAGTCGTGGAGGCTCATCACCGTCGGGATCCCGCGCGCGGCCGCGATCTCGGGGAGCCGCATCGAGAGGAGCATCAGGTGCTCGACGTGGACCACGTCGGGGCGGAGCCGGTCGAGGACGTCGCCGAACGCGCTCTCGACCTCCCGGTTGCGGAACGTCTCCTCGAACCCCTCGTACAGGAGGTTGTTCACGAGGACGTGGTTCGGGAGCCCCCGGTGCTCGCGCGTGAAGACCGAGTAGTTCGGGCGGGAGAGGATCTTCTCCGAGAAGAAGAGGTGGACCTCGTGCCCCCGGTCCGCGAGCGCGCGCGCCACGCTGTCGGCGTACACCTCCACGCCGGCCGAGTGCTTGGGGAGGAAGAAGTGGACGACCTCGAGGACCTTCATGCGTCGCGCCGAAGGTAGCGCTCCACGCGCTCCGGCGTCACCCGGATTCCCCGCAGCCCGTCGACGATCCCCCGGGCCTTCGCCCACGCCGCGCCCGGACGGCCCCGGAGCGTCGCCAGCACGAGCGCCGCGGGGAGGCCGAGGACGTCGAACACGAAGAAGCCGATCCACGCGCGGGGCGAGCCGTGCCGGCGGAGGAACCGGACCGAGTTGACGGCGTTCATGTACTTGCGCGCCGGCGTGTACCCGCCGCCGGTCGACGTCGACGCCTCGTGGACCGCGTGCGCCCCGGCGACGAGGCGGTTCCGGTACCCGGCCGCCGCCAGCCGGCGTCCGAAGTCGACGTCCTCCATGTAGCAGAAGTAGGTGTCGTCGAGCAGCCCGACCCGCTCGAACGCCTCCCGCCGGACCATCAGCACGCACCCCGGCAGGTAGTCGACGTCCTCGTCCCGCGAGAACTGCCCGTTCCGGACCTGGCCGAACCCGCGCAGGCGCGTGATGTTCTCGCGGTGTTCGAGCTTGCCGCCGGCGGCCCAGATGCGCGCCTTCCCGCCGTCGCTCGGCCACTCGACGACCGGGCCGACCGCGCCGACGTCCCGCCCCGCGTCGAGGCCCGCCTCGAGCCGGGAGAGGCAGTCCGGGCCGACCTCGTCGTCGTTGTTCAGCAGGACGACGCGCTCGGCGCCCCGCTCGAGCGCCCGTTCGATCCCCCGGTTGTTGCCGCCGGCGTACCCGAGGTTCGCGCCGGTCTCGATCAGCTCGACCTCCGGGCACCCCTCGCGGAGGCGCCGGCACGAGTCGTCGACCGAGCCGTTGTCGACCACGATCACCTCGGGCGGCGCCGGACGGGATCGACGCAGCGCCTCGACGCAACGGAGCGTCGCGTCGGGGCGGTTCCAGTTCAGGACGACGGCGAAGGTCCGGCGGGCGGACGGAGAGCGGTCCGAGGTCATCGTCCGCAGTCTACCCCGCTCGATCAGCCGACGAACGGCCGGACCAGGAACCAGTACGCGCGGAGCGTTCCCGTGAGGAAACGCTCCCCCAGCGATCCCCCCTTTCCGCGCTCGATCCGGGGCGAGAACGTCAGATCGGGCGCCCCGAGGAGTTCCCGGTCCCGGGTCCTCCGGAGCGGCGCGAGGCGGCGCCGCTCGGCCCGGACGTGCGGGAGGAGCCGGAGGAGGGACGACTTCGCCTTCACGTAGTCCTTGAGCGCACCTTGCGTCCACGCGAACAGCACGTACGCCACGCCGAGCAGGAGCACGCCGGGGAGGGTGAGGACGAGCGTGCGGAGGCGATAGCACTTCAGCACGACCAGCCACCGGTTGCGGGAGTGGAGGAACAGCCGCCGCGGGGGGTACTTCGGGCCGCCCCGGAACGAGATGCCGGCCGTCCCGGCCCGGTGGTCGACGAGCGCGTCGGGGACGGCGACGATCCGGTGCCCGCAGGCGCGCAGGCGGTACGAGAGGTCGTGGTCCTCGAACAGGATGAAGAACGCCGGGTCGTACGCGCCGACCTGGAGCAGGACGTCCCGGTCGACGAGCGCCGCGAGCGAGATGAACGCGTCGACCTCCTCGACCGCGTCGGCGCACTCGCCGATCGGCCGGTAGAAGTGGCGGAGCGCCATCACGCCGGCGTAGTGGAACGACCCGCCGTCGTAGTGGACGACGTCCGGCCGGTCGGCGTCGACGGCGCGCGGGAAGACGACGGCCGGCGCGCCGCGTTCCTCGCGCACCTCGAGCAGGCGCGCCACGCAGTCCGGCCGGACGACGACGTCCTGGTCGACCTGGAAGACGAGCCGGTGTCGCGCGCGGCGGAGCCCCTCGTTCCGCGCGGTGCACGGCCCGTCGTTCGACGGCATCCGGATCAGGACGACGTCCGGGAACTCGCGCTCGACCATCTCCGGCGTCCCGTCGGTCGACGCGTTGTCGACGACGATCACCTCCGCGAACGGAACGGTCGAGGCGGCGAGCGAGCGGAGGCAGTCGCGGAGGTCGGACTCCCCCTCGAACGCGACGACCGCCGCGGTGATCTCCGGCCGGTCCGGATCCGTCATCGGGGCCCCGCGGCGCGCACGGCCGGGCGGCGCGCTCCCCGTCGGATCGGGTCGGTCGGTCGGCAGGTCACTGGACGGGCGGTTCGAAGTCGGGGTGGGTGCAGACGTGGCGGTGGCGGAGACAGTACGGCAGGAGCGCCAGCGCGGCCAGCGTCGCCTTGATCGCGATCCAGAGTCCGCCCGGGGTCTCCTTCACCGACCGGTCGATGCCGATCGTCCCGGTGGCGTCGCTCGCGTGGCCGCGGTCCTTCTTCAGCCCGAGCCCCTTCAGGCCGAGCGTCCAACCGGCGCGCAGGACCTGTCCCCACGAGCAGTTCTTGAACGCGTACAGCCAGAAGTTCCGGACGTGGTAGTAGAGCGACCGCTTCCCCGGCTTCAGCCCGAACGGCGTCTTGTGGAAGATCTCCGCCGGCGGGTACTGGAGGATCCGGTGGCCGAGGTTCAGGACGCGAGTCGCGAGGTCGCGTTCGTTCCCGTAGATGAAGAACTCCTCGTCGTACAGGCCGGCGGCCCGGATCACGTCGGTCCGGGCGAGCGTCCCGCACCCCCGGAACGTCGCCATGTACCGCTCGCGGTTGACGGCGTCGGACGTCAGGAACTCCTCGGGCATCCCCGGCTCGACGACCTTCGACGAGACCATCGCCGTCGACTCCGGCTCGCGCTCGAGCCGCGTCACCAGCTTCTCCAGCCAGTCGGGCGGCGCCACGACGTCGTCGTCCATGATCGCCGTCAGCGGCTGGGTCGCGGCCTTGAACCCCATGTTGAACGTCTCGCACGCGCCGATCCTGTCGTGCGGCGTCACGATCAGCCGGACGTCCGGGAACTCGGTCCGGATCATCTCCTGCGTGCCGTCCTTCGACGCGTTGTCGACCACGACGATCTCCGCCGGCGGGCGGGTCTGCCGGTGCAGCGCGAGGAGGTTCTCCCGCACGTCGTCGCACTTGTTCCAGGTCGAGATCACGCAGGTGACCGGCACCGTCTCTCCGCGGAGCAGGGTGGCCGAAGGCGCCGCGGCCGCCGCCGCGACCCCGCCGGCCGCCGCGACCTCCGGGACGAGCGCGCGGAGCGCGAAGACCGCGTCGATCCACCGGTCGAGCGCGTCGGGGCGGACGCGGAGGTACGCCTCGGCCGCGCGGACCGCGGGGAGGTCGACGTTCACCGTCCGGGCCCGGTTGGCGGTCAGCGTCTTCTCGACGACGTCGAGCGTCCCTCGCTGGCTCTCGAAGCGCTCGAGCGCGGCGCGCTTCTTCTCGAGGACCGACGTCACGTCGAGGAGGTAGCCGGCCTGCTGCGGCTCGTTCACCTCGTACAGGACGACCTCGGGCGCGAGCCCTCCCCGCGCCAGCGCCCCCGCGGCGAGGGCGAGGGTGGCGCGGTGGTCGGGGTGGTGCTCGAACGGCGACGGCACGTACAGCACGTCCGGCCGGAGCGTGTGCAGCACCCCCATCAGCCCGGACTCGAACGCCCCCCCGGGACGGAGGCCGCCGTCCGGGAAGTCGAGGCCCCGGAACCGGCGGACACCGAGCTCCGCGCCGGCCGCCTCCGCCTCGCGCCGCCGCCCGTCGCGCGCCGCGGTCGCCCCGCCGTCCGTGACGTGCACGACGGTCACCTCGTCGCCGCGCGCCGCGTGCAGGGCGAGCGCGCCGCCGGCGCCGATCACCTCGTCGTCCGGGTGGGGCGCCAGCACGACGACCCGCCCGCCCGGGACCTCTTCGAACGGGAGGAGCGGCACGAACCGGAACTCCGGGTCGAACCCTCTCCGGGCAACCTCCGGCGGCGGCGGCGGCGGCGGCGGCGGCGACGCGGCCGCCTCGTCGCCGGCGACGACCTCGGGCGCGCCGGCCCCGTTCGAGGACGCCGACGCCCGCTCGCGGCGATGACGGGCGACGACCCGGTCGAGCGCCGCCAGCCGCTCGGTCGGGAGCGACGCGTGCGCCGGCGCGGGGGTCGGCTCGGTCCCGACCGCGGCGCCGTAGATCTCGTCGAGACGGGCCGCGCCGTCGTCGACCGTCGCCACGTGCTCGACGATCCGCGCCCGGAGGGTGTCGAGCCGGCCCGGGTCGTCGAGCAGCCCCGCGAGCGCGTCGCGCAGCGCGTCGACGTCCCCCGCCGGGACGACGAGCGCCGCCTCGCCGGCCCGCTCCGCGCCGGCCCCTCGATCCGAGACGATCACCGGCAGCCCGAGCGCGAGCGCCTCGTCGACGACGAGCGCGTACGTCTCCGGCGCGATCCCGGGGAAGACCGCCACGTCCGCCTCGGCCGCGAGCCGCTCCAGGCGGGCCCGGTCGAACGACTCCTCGTGCCGCGCTCCGACCCGCTCGATCCGCGGCGCGAGGTCGGCCGCGGACGCC
>JBICIB010000137.1:0-7873 GCA_043101415.1 Planctomycetota bacterium JB042
CCCGCGGCGAGCGGGCCCGCCCGGCGCTCGTCCGGTGGGCGGCCGACGTGCACGACTGGCGAGAGGAGATCGAACATGGATCTTGACGCGATCCGGGGGTTCGCCGAGCGGCTCCACGAGCAGACCCGACGGGTCCTGGTGGGGCACGAGGAGAGCCTCCGACTCCTGTTGATCGCGCTCTGGACCGAGGGGCACGTGCTGCTCGAGGGGCCGCCGGGGACGGCGAAGACCCTGCTCGCGAACGTCTTCGCGCGCGGGCTCGGCCTCGAGTTCAAGCGGATCCAGTTCACGCCGGACCTGATGCCCGGCGACATCCTCGGCTCGAACCTCTTCGACTTCAAGACGGGCGAGTTCCGGCTGACGAAGGGGTCGGTCTTCACCGAGGTCCTCCTCGCCGACGAGATCAACCGGACGCCGCCGAAGACGCAGGCCGCGCTGCTGGAGGCGATGCAGGAGCGCGTGGTCACGATCGACGGGACGCGTCACGCGCTCGGCGCCGGGTTCATGGTCGTCGCGACGCAGAACCCGATCGAGCACGAGGGGACGTACCCGCTCCCCGAGGCGCAGCTCGACCGCTTCCTGTTCAAGATCCGCGTCGGCTACCCGAGCGTGGAGGAGGAGCGGGAGATGGCGGCGCGGCACGGCACGCAGACGTCGATGCCGGACCTCGACTCGTTCGACCTCGTGCCCCTGATCGACCTCGCGGGGATCGAGGCGGGGCGGGCGAGCGTCCGCGCGGTCGGGATGGAGGAGCCGGTCCTCCACTACGTCGTCGACCTCGTGCGGGCGACGCGCGAGGACCCGTCGGTCCTCCTCGGCGCGTCGCCCCGGGCGGTGAACATGCTGTCGGCGGCGTCCCGCGCGCGGGCCGCGCTCGCCGGACGGGACTTCGTCGTGCCGGACGACGTGAAGGCGCTGGCGGTCCCGCTGCTGGCGCACCGCATGCTCGCGTCCCCGGCGGCGGAGATGGACGGGACCGGGACCGAGGCGATCGTCGAGCGCATCCTGTCGGAGGTGGCGGCGCCGCGATGAGGCCGACGGGACGGTTCCTGGTCGGGTTCTCGCTCGGGCTGCCGCTGGCGGCGCTCCCGGCGATCGTCGACGCGCGGCTCTGGAGCGTCTGGTGCGCCTTCGTCGTCGCGGCGGCGCTCCTCCTCGCGGTCGACGCCGTGCTCGCTCCGCCGGCCCGGGCGGTCGAGGTCGACGCCACCGTCCCGGAGGCGGTCCCGGTCGGCGACGGCGGCGAGGTGGAGATCCGGCTCGCGGCCCGCACCGACCGGGGCGTCGAGGTCCTCGTCCGGCTGGTCGTCGGCCCGCCGTTCTCCCCCCCGGCCGATCGGCGGGTGCGGCTCGCGGACGGCGGCGGGGAGGCGAGGTTCGCGCTCCTCCCCGCGCGACGGGGGCCGGGGAGGGTCGAGGAGGTCTGGCTGGCCTGGACCGGGCCGTTCGGGCTCCTGCGGCGGGTCGTCCGCCGCCGCCTCGGCCTCGAGGTGGTCGTCACGCCCGACCTCGGGCGGTCGCGGCGCGAGGCGCTGACGTTCCTCGACGTGCGCGAGCACCGCGCCGGACTGAAGGCGGTCCGCTACCTCGGCGACGGGTCGGAGTTCGAGGCGCTGCGCGAGTACCTCCCGGGGTTCGACCGCCGGCAGATCGACTGGAAGGCGTCGGCGCGCCACCGGAAGCTCCTCTGCCGCGAGCACCGGGCCGAGCGGAACCACCAGGTCGTCGTGGCGGTCGACACGGGCCACCTGATGATCGAGCCGCTCGACGGCGCGCCGAAGGTCGACCGCGCGATCCACGCCGCGCTCTCGCTCGCCCTCGTCGCGGCGCGGACCGGCGACCGGGTCGGCTTCTACACGTTCGACGAGCGCCCCGGCCGGTTCGTCGCGCCCGCGGCCGGGACGGCGCACGTCGTCGAGATCCAGCGGTGCGCGGCGGAGGTCGAGTACTCGACGAGCGAGACGAACTTCAGCCTCGGGCTCCTCACGCTCTCCGCCCGGCTCCGCCGCCGCGCGATGATCGTCGTGACGACCGAGTTCGTCGACACGGTCACCGCCGAGCTGATGGTCGAGAGCATCGCGCACCTCGCGCGACGTCATCTCGTCCTGTTCGTGACGTTCCGGGACCCCGCGCTCGAGGAGCTCCGGTCGGCCCGGCCGCGCTCGGTCGTCGACATGCACCGCGCGGTCCTCGCCGAGGACCTCCGGCGGGAGCGGCGGGTCGTGCGGCGGCGGCTGGCGCGGCTCGGCGTCCAGGTGCTCGAGGCGCCGTGGTCGGCGGTCGGCGCGGAGCTCCTGAACCGGTACCTCGAGATCAAGCGGCGGGAGCTCGTCTGATGGCGCCCCCGACGATCCGCAGCATCGCGTTCCGCCGCGGCCGCGAGAAGGGGTGGAAGGAGCTCGAGCAGCTCGTCACGCGCGTCGAGAAGCGCGGCCCTCGCGCCCTCTCCAGCCGCGAGCTGACCCGGCTGCCGCTCCTCTACCGGGCGTGCGTCTCGTCCCTCTCCGTGGCGCGGACGATCTCGCTCGACCGGAACCTGCTGGCGTACCTCGAGTCGCTGGCTTCGCGCGCGTACGGCTGCGTCTACGGCGCCCGGGCCGGGGTGCGGGGGGCGGTCCGGCGGTTCCTCGCGTCCGGCTTCCCGCGCGCGGTGCGCGGCATCGCGCCGGAGGTGCTGGCATCCGCGGGGACGCTGGCGCTCGGCGCGGCGGTGGCGTTCTTCATGGTGCGCGCCGATCCGGAGCTGTTCTACGCGTTCGTCGACGCCGACCTCGCCGGCGGCCGGGATCCGTCCGCGCCGACCGACGCGTTGCGCGAGGGGTTGTACGCCGAGCGCGGCGTCGCGGACGGCCTCGTCGTCTTCGCTTCGTACCTCTTCACGCACAACGCCCGGATCGGGATGCTGTCGTTCGGGCTCGGGTTCGCGGCCGGCGTGCCGGTGCTCGGCCTCCTCTTCCTGAACGGGCTGATGCTCGGCGCGTTCGCGGCGCTCTACCACTCGCGCGGACTCGCCGTCGACCTGTGGGGCTGGATCCTCCCGCACGGCGTGCCCGAGCTGCTCGCGATCGTCCTCTGCGGCGCGGCCGGCCTCCGGGTGGGGCGCGCGCTCCTCTTCCCGGGGCGGCACTCGCGGCTGGAGAACCTCGGCCGCGCCGGGCGGGCCGGCGCCCGGGTCGTCGCGGGGGCGGTCGGGCTGCTCCTCGTCGCCGGCCTGATCGAGGGGTTCTTCCGCCAGCTCGTCACCGACGTGGCCGCGCGGTACGCGTTCGCGATCACCAACGCCGCGGTCCTGACGATCTACCTCCTCCGGTGCGGAAGGGAGGGCGGCGATGAGCGCGCGTCCGGCTAGGGGCGTCTTCTTCCCGGAGCACGACCAGGCGGAGGCGCTCCGCGAGATCGTCGCGCCGGAGGGGGTGCCGCTGCGGTTCCGGGTGGCGAACGTCGGCGAGCGCGCGGGCGCGTTCCTCGTCGACCTCTGCGTGATCGCCCTCCTGCTGCTCGCGTTCTCTCTCGGCCTCCTCCTCCTCGGCGCGGTCCTCGGCTCGCAGCTCGTGCTCGCGGTGATGCTGCTGGTCGTCTTCCTCCTCACGAACTTCTACTTCGTCTGGTTCGAGGGGCGGCGGCAGGGGGCGACGCCGGGGAAGAAGCTGGTCGGGCTCCGGGTGATCGACCGGCGGGGCGGGCCGCTGACCGCCGAGGCGGTCCTGGCGCGCAACCTCTCCCGGAACGTCGAGCTGATCGTGCCCCTCGCCGCGTTCTTCGCCCCCGAGGCGCTGCGCGGCGACCGCCCGGGCTGGTTGACGGCGATCCTCCTCGCCTGGGTGGCGGTCCTCCTCCTCCTCCCCGCGTTCAACCGCGACCGGCTGCGGGTCGGCGACCTGATCGCGGGAACCCTCGTCGTCGCCGCTCCGAGGGCCCGCCTCCTCCCGGACGTCGCGGCGCGCGCCCCGGACGGGACCGGAGACTCTCCGTACGTCTTCTCGCCGGCCCAGCTCGAGGTGTACGGGATCTACGAGCTGCAGGTGTTGGAGCAGGTGCTCCGCGACGAGGGGGCGATGCAGATCCGGAAGCTGCGCGTCGTCGCCCGGAAGATCGCGAAGAAGATCGACTGGCCGGACGACCCCGCCGACCTCGACGTGCGGCGGTTCCTCGACGCGTTCTACCGGGCGCTCCGGGCGCACCACGAGGGGAAGGTCGTGCTCGGCGAGCGCCAGGAGTTCAAGCGGGACGGAGGAGGGGCGCCGCGGCGCGCGGCGCCCCCGTGATCCGCCGGGGGCAGGAGGTCCGGATCAGGCGAACACGTCCGCGAGCTCCTGGACGTCGAGCCCCTCGCGGCCCGCGCGCAGGTCGTGGTAGACGACGGTCTGCAGGACGGCGCTGAACGAGCCGACGAGCGCGCCGAGGAGGGCGACCGCCACCATGAAGGCGACCCCGTCGGCGTCGAACACGAGCGCGAGGACCACGCTCGGGATCATCACCAGCACGCCGACCAGGATCGTCAGCACGAAGATCGCCAGCCGGTTCCCCTTCGTGAGCTCGGAGCTCCGGCTCAACGCGGCGAAGACGCCCGGCTTCTCGACGACCGCGGCCGGGATCGCGACGAACAGCATCACGCCGATGATGATCCCCGGGATGATCAGCGCCATGTACCCGACGGCGGTGACGAGCGCCGCGACGAGGGAGGTCCCGAGGACGTTCGGCAGGCGCGACGTCATCACCTGGACCGATGCGCCGATCCCGCCCGGCCGCCCCGCGAGCTGCTGGAAGACGGCGTGGCAGATCGTCGCCGACACGAGCATCGGGACGATCCAGTTCAGCATCGCGCCGGCGACGATGACCAGCCAGCTCGGGTCGGGATCCGGCGCGACGTATCGCTCCCACAGGTAGTTCGGGATGCTGATCACCAGCGCGAGGAGCGAGAACGGACCGATGTTCTTCCCCCAGACCGAGAACGTCCGGCTCAGCATCAGGCCGGTCTGCATGTTGTGCGACACGCGGCGGCGCGTCCGGCGCGGCTTCTCCCCCTCCGCTCCGCCTTCCGCCGAGGGGGGCGAGGCGTCCGCGGGGGACGAGGGGGCGGCGGAGTCGGTCGGCTCGGGGGTTCCGGGGTCGTTGTCGGTCTCGGCCATCGGGCGGTCTCCTTCTTCCTATCGGGCGGATCGGACGGATCGAGCGGAGAGGGGAGGGGCGTGCTCGAACGGTGTCCCCAACGCGCCAGACGATACGGAATTCTCGAGAACTTCGCGGATCGTCCCCGGGGAAGCGCCTCAGACGGAACGCGGGATCGGGCCGGGGCCGCCGCCGGGCCGCCGCGGTCGGGGGGCGCGGGCGGCGCGCTCGAGGAAGGCGGCGACGCGCCGGTGCGCCTCCTCGACGTCGCCCGCCGCGTCCGCGTCCTCGATCCCCGCGTGGAGTTCGATCAGCTCGAGATGGGTGGCGCGGTCGTCCGCGTACGTCCCCCAGAACAGCAGCTCCCACGGCAGCGATCGGACCTCGTCGACGTTGTCGCGCGTGACGGGGAGGGACGTCACGAGACGCCGGAACGCGAGGTCGATCTGCTCCTCGAACACGAGCGGCGGGAACTCGCTGTCGTCGTGGGGCCGCTCGACGAACCGGTCGGCCGGGCCGCCGATCAGCGCCGCGACGCCGTCCAGACTGGTCACCGCCCCGTCCGGGTGGAAGAGGCCGGTCCAGGTGTTCCACTCGTTGAACCCCTTCATCAGCCCCCAGAACATGAACCCGACGCCGAACTCCCGCGCGGCGCGGACCGCGTGCGGGAGGAGCGCCGGCGACGCGCAGGTCTCGGTCAGGACCACCGGGAGGGGGGAGAGGCGCGACGCCGTCTCGGCCAGCTCGCGGATCTCCTTCGCGCTCCGGTAGCCGCCGTGGAACGACTGGAACGTCAGGGGGAACCGGTCGAGGAAGCCGGGCCGTCCGATGATCCCCTGGACCGACTGGCCGACCGTCCGCTCGTGGCGCGGCATCTGGGTGGAGATCCGCTCGAACACCTCGACCAGGAAGGTGACGACGGCGGCGCGCCCGTCGTCCGCGAGCGACGGGACGGTCGTGACCGCGTCCGCCTCGTTCCACGGGTTCGAGAGCGGCTCGTTCGCCACGTCGAACATCACGAGGTACGGCGGGAACGCCGCCACCCGCTCGAGGACGGCGTCGAGGAAGCGGAGGTACGCTCCGTGCCGCTTCGGGTCGGCCATCAGGAAGACGCCGGGGGTCCCGGACCAGCGTTCGACCGCGCCCTTGCCGTTCCAGCCGAAGGCGAAGTCGGTCAGCACGAGGAGGAGGACGACCCCGCGCGCGCACGCCGCGCCGAGGAGGTGGTCGAGGTCGGCGAGCGCCCGCTCGCCGCGGACGAGGAACGCCTCGTGGCTGATCCAGACGCGGAGCGAGTTGAGGTGCGCCGACCGCGCGAGGTCGAGCTCGCCCTCGATCCGCTCCCGGTCGTATTCCAGCCAGAAGACGAGCGGGTTCGGGCCGACGGAGAACCAGTTCGCCCCCCGGAGGCGCGCGTGCGCGATCGACGGTCCGCCCCGTGCGGGGTCGTGGTCGACGGCGTCGAAACGGTCGATCGGGCAGTCCATGGTCCGTCCCCCTCGTCGTGAAGGCGGGTAGGGTACCGCGTCCCGGGCCCGGAGCGCGCGAGCCGCGGCGCCCCTGCCCGGCCGGCCCCGCCCCTTCGTTCCGAGATTCGGGACCAAGGAACCGCCGGTCTCGACGGAGACGGGGAGACGACCGCCCGGCCGGAGCGCCGATTCGCCTCCGGCCCCACCGAACGAACCGAACCTCGGAGACGCCTCATGCGCGCCATGCCCGCCCGATCGACTCTCGTCCTCGCTCTCGCCCTCTCCCCCGCCGCCCTCGGCGCCGGGGTCTCCGACAACTTCGACCGCCCGGACGGGACGAACATGGGCGCCGACTGGTTCGAGGGATACGGCAACACCGGGATCGAGAACAGCCAGGGGAAGGGGCTCTCCGGCGCCTTCTCCAAGGGCTGGATGAGCCACACCTCCTTCAACGGCTCGTACGTCGACTCGGTCTCGACCGTCGACTTCCAGGCGACGGGGATCGCGCAGGCGATCGTGCTCCTCGCCGGGTTCGACTCGAACACCTGGGGCGGCGTGTCGGCGAAGCTCCAGGACAACGACGGCGACGGCCTGCTCGACCGCCTCTTCTTCGAGCAGGCGTTCAACGCCGGCTCGTGGGGCTCCGGCTCGCCGGTGATCTACGACCTCTCCGTCCCGACCGCCTCCGGGTCGATGACGCTGTCGTTCACGAACAACGGGGACACGGCGGTCGTCGAGATCGTCAACGACGCCAGCGCCCAGACCGAGACGGCGACCGCGAGCGGCATCCTCTCGTTCGCGTTCCCGATCGCCGGGACCGAGTTCGGCGTGGGTCACGTCGGTCCGATCCTGTTCGACGACTGGTCGGTCGACATCGACCTCGCGAGCTACGGCGCCGGCTGCCCCGGCACCGGCGGCTTCGTGCCGGTCCTCTCGACGCCGTCGACGCCGGCCGCCGGCGGGCCGCTCACGATCGTCATCGAGGACGGGCTCGGCGGCGCGACGGCGCTCCTCCTGTTCGGCACCGCGAAGGCGAACCTCCCGATCGGCGGAGGCGGCTGCACCCTCCTCATCGCCCCGATCCTGCCGCCGCAGGTCTTCCTGCCGCTCGGCGGCGCCGGCCCGGGCAATGGCACCGTCACGCTCCCCGGCGTCCTCCCCGCCAGCACCAGCGGAGTGACGTTCACGATGCAGGCGTTCGTCGCGGACGCCGGCACGCCCGACGGCTTCGCGGCCGCGAACGGCCTGGAGATCGTCGTCCCGTGAGGTGAGACGGGCCCACCCGAGACGAAGAA
>JBICIB010000138.1:0-2620 GCA_043101415.1 Planctomycetota bacterium JB042
GCCGCGGCGACGGCGCCGCCCACCGGTACGCCGTCCTGAACAACGACGCCGACCACGGCGTCGACCTGACCTTCTCCGCCCGCTCGTACCAGGTCGCGCGACAGCCGAGCGGCGTGAACTCCGACGAGACGATCTACTCCGTCGCCTCCCCGGAGATCGACCGCGACGCGTTCCCGCTCCGGTTCGCCGACCTCCTCGACCAGGGGGACCTGCCCCCGGAAGGGGACCCGACGAAGGCCGCGGAGACGCGGATCGAGCGGACGCTCCACCTCGGGCCGGGCGACGTGGCGATCGTCACCGTCCTCGCGCGGAGCCACGGGGCGGCGTCGGACGGGACCTGCGCCGGGCTGACCGCGGACGTCGAGGGGTGGTTCGAGGACGGGACCCCGACGCGGGCCGCCGTCAGCGCCCTGCAGCGGGTCGCCGACGTCCCGGCCGGGACGCCGCACCACGAGGCGACCGACACCCTCTCCGTCGGCTCGAGCGTCGACGCGACCTGGTCTCCGGCGACGTTCGACGACGTCGCGGCGCGGCGGACGCACGGGCCGGGGAATCGGATCGACGGGAGCGGCACGCGGACCGCGGGGACGGCGCTCGGCGCGAACGCCGAGTACCCGGAGACGGCGGTCGACACGCTCCGGACCGAGGCGCCCGTCGACCGGTGCGAGTACACCGTGATCGCGCAGGACGCCGGCGACGACCCGCAGCGGAACGAGGTCGTGATCACGAACCTCGCGACGGCCGGGATGCCGCTCGACATCCGCGTCTTCGCCGAGAACGGGGGCGAAGGGGACCTGAAGCTCGTCCTCGACGCCGAGACCGGCCACGCGCGGCTGATCGACCGGACGATCAAGAAGAAGAAGAAGCAGACCGTGTACGACGGGAGCTGGTCCATCCTGGTCGCGACCCCGCCGAACGGGTACCTGACGCTCCCCGACACGCAGCGCTCGTTCACCTTCGACGATCCGGAGGGGACGCCGGCCGTGTCGACCCTCCCCGACGCGTTCGCGCGGACGTTCCCGCCGGCGGCGACGCCGGACGACGTCTTCCTGTACGTCAACGATCCGCGCACCTTCGCGACCCCGCTCGCGTGGGGCGCGACGAGCGACGGACCGGCGGTCACGCCGAACGCCGCGAGCGGCACCGACGCCGAGGTGCCGTCGGTCGCGCTCGCCGTCGGCTCGATGGCCGCGTTCCCCGACGTCACCGTCACGAACGTCTCGATCACCAGCGCCGGCGCGGCCGGCAGCCCGCTGGTCGTCCCGTTCGTCACGCGGACGCTCGCCGGCAAGGCCGACCCGGACCCGCTCGAGGTGACGTCGTTCTCCGGCGCGGTGAGCTTCGTCAAGGACGGGAAGGACAAGCTCGTCCTGAAGGGGACGGTCCCGATCGACGAGGGGTTCCAGCCGAAGGGGGAGACGGTCGTGTTCGCGCTCGACTCGCTGCACGTCGCGTTCACCCTCGACAAGAAGGGGAAGGCGAAGACCGGCAAGCACACGTTCCAGCTCTCGCTGAAGAAGAAGAAGAAGGGGGTCGTCCAGGCCGGCGACCGGCCGTTCACGCTCCGGCTGAAGAAGGCGGAGCTGTCGGGGATCCTCTCGCGCCACTTCGTCCGCGCCGACGGCCCGGAGAACACGCTGATCGCGTCGACGATGCCGGTGACGTCGTGGTGGTTCTCCGGCGCGCAGACCCGCTCGGCGCCCGTCACCCTCTCGTCGTACGTGACGCCGAAGAAGGGGACGTTCACGGGGGTCGTGGTCGAGTGACCGCGGGTCTGATCGACACCCACTGCCACCTCGGGGACGAGGCGTTCGACGCCGACCGGGCGGCGGTGATCGCGCGGGCGCACGAGCGCGGTGTCGAGCACGCGCTGGTCGTCGGGCAGAACCCGGGAGAGAACGAGCGGGTCCTCGAGCTCGTCGCCGAAGACGGGCACGGCGGCTTCCTCCTCGCCGCGTGCGGGCAGCACCCCGACCAGCCGGACGAGGCGGCGGCCGCACGCTCGCTCGAGATCGCCCGCCGGAACGCGGCGCGCCTCTCCGGCCTCGGCGAGGTCGGGCTCGATCGCTTCAAGGTGAAGGACGACGACGGCCGCGCCGCCCAGCTCCGAATCTTCGAGGCGTTCATCTGCCTTTCGCTCGAGACCGGCCTCGGCCTCTCCGTCCACTCCCGCTCCGCCGGCCACTACGCCGTCGACGCCCTGATCGCGAACGGACGCCCCAAGGCCGTCCTCCACGCCTTCGACGGCAAGCACGCCTACGCCACCCGCGGCTTCGAGGAAGGCGGCCTCCTCTTCTCGATCCCCCCGTCGATCGTCCGCTCGAAACAGAAACAGGATCTCGTCCGGGCGCTGCCTCTCGACGCGCTGCTCCTCGAGTCGGACGCGCCGGTCCTTGGCCCGGACCGGGATCAGAGGAACGAGCCGGCGAACATCGTGCTGTCCCTCGACGCGATCGCGGAGATCAAGGGGGTGGAGCGCGAGGAGGCGGCGGCGGTGACGACGCGGAACGCGCGAAGCGTGTTTCGCTGCGCGGACGTTTGAAGCCGCTGCGCTGGGCTCTTGTCGCTGCGCGGGCTGGGGACACCGCTGCGCGGGGCGAGGGGCACTGCGCGTGGAGCG
>JBICIB010000139.1:0-12558 GCA_043101415.1 Planctomycetota bacterium JB042
GGCGCGGTCGACCTCTGCCTCGACCCGACCAACCCGCGCGTCCTGTACGCGACGACGTGGCGGTTCGTCCGGACGCCGTACTCGCTCGAGAGCGGCGGCGAGGGGTCGGGCCTCTGGAAGTCGACCGACGGCGGCGAGACGTGGACCGAGCTGACCGGGAACGACGGGCTCCCCGCGGAGGGGCCGTTCGGGATCGGCGGCGTGACCGTCTCCCCGGCCGACCCGCGGCGCGTCTACGCGATCCTCGAGCACGAGAAGGGCGGCGTCTTCCGGTCGGACGACGCGGGCGAGACGTGGCGGCGCGTGAACGACGAGCGGAACCTCCGCCAGCGCGCGTGGTACTACTCGAGGATCGAGGCCGACCCGAAGGACGCCGACGTCGTCTACGTGCTGAACGTCCGGTTCTGGCGCTCGAAGGACGGCGGGAAGTCGTTCGAGTCGATCCGCACGCCGCACAGCGACAACCACGACCTCTGGATCGACCCCGCGGACCCCGACCGGATGATCGAGGCGAACGACGGCGGCGCGAACGTGTCGCTCGACGGCGGCCGGACGTGGACGGCGCAGGACGGGCAGCCGACGGCGCAGTTCTACCGCGTGACGACCGACACCCACTTCCCGTACCGGATCTACGGCGCGCAGCAGGACAACTCGACGGTCCGGATCGCGTCCCGCACCGACCGCGGATCGATCGGCGAGCGGGACTGGGAGCCGACCGCGGGCGGCGAGTCGGGGCACCTGGCGCCGCACCCGCTCGACCCGGAGATCGTCTACGGCGGTTCGTACGGCGGCGACCTGAGCCGCGTGAACCACCGGACCGGCGAGCGGCGCGCCGTCGACGTCTGGCCCGACAACCCGATGGGGTGGGGAGCGGCGGACCTGAAGTACCGCTTCCAGTGGAACTTCCCGATCTTCTTCTCGCCGCACGACCCGGACACGCTCTACGCCGCCGGGAACGTCCTGTTCCGGACCACCGACGAGGGGCAGACCTGGCACGCGATCTCCCCCGACCTGACCCGCGACGACGCGTCGAAGCAGGGGCCGTCGGGCGGGCCGATCACGAAGGACAACACGAGCGTCGAGTACTACTGCACGATCTTCGCCGCGCTCGAGTCGCCGCACCGGCCGGGGGTCCTCTGGTGCGGATCGGACGACGGCCTGGTCCACGTCAGCCAGGACGGAGGGGCGAACTGGATCGACGTCACGCCGGCCTCGATGCCGGAGTGGACGCAGATCAACTCGATCGAGGCCCACCCGTTCGAGCCGGGCGGCCTCTACCTCGCCGGGACGCGGTACAAGCTCGACGACCACGAGCCGTACCTCTACCGAACCACCGACCACGGCGACACGTGGACCCGCATCGACGGGGGGATCGACCGGGCGGAGTTCACGCGCGTCGTCCGTGCCGACCCGGTGCGGCGCGGCCTGCTGTACGCGGGGACCGAACGGGGCGTCTGGATCTCGTTCGACGACGGCGGCCGGTGGCAGCGGCTCGGGGGAGGCCTCCCGATCGTCCCGATCACCGACCTCGCGGTGGAGGAGGGGGACCTCGTCGCCGCGACGCAGGGGCGCGCGTTCTGGGTGCTCGACGACCTCGCGCACCTCCGGCAGCTCGCGGCGGAGCAGGCGGAGGCGGCGTGGACGCTGTACGACCCCGAGCCGATCTGGCGGATGCGCGGCCGGTCGTTCGGGCGCGGCGGCACGTCGGGGCGGAACCCGCCCTCCGGCGCCGTCGTCCGGTTCCACGTCGCCGCCGCCCCGGAGGAGGACGCCGAGGTCGCGCTCGAGATCGCCGGCGAGGACGCGGAGGTGCTGCGCCGCTGGTCGACGAACGGCGACGGGCGCGAGGGCGGCCCGGGGAAGCTCGAGGTGAAGGAGGGGATGAACCGGTTCGAGTGGGATCTGGAGGTCGACGGCGCGAAGCGGATCGAAGGGATGATCCTCTGGGGCGGCCGGCTGTCGGGACCGCGGGTGCCGCCGGGCCGATACACGGTCCGGCTGATCGCGCCGGACGGCGTGCACGAGGCGCCGCTCGAGATCCGAAAGGACCCGCGCAGCGAGGCGACGGCGGCCGACACGCGCGCCCAGTTCGACTTCCTGATCGATTGCCGCGACACCCTGACCGCGGCCCACCGGGCGATCGAACGGATCCGGACGGTCCGGGGTCAGATCGACGGCGCGCTCGGCCGGGCCGGCGAGGCGGCCGACGCGCTGAAGGAGTCGGCCGACGCGCTGAAGCGGGACCTGACCGCGATCGAGGAGGCGCTCTACCAGACGAAGAACCGCTCGCCGCAGGACCCGCTCAACTTCCCGATCCGGCTGAACAACAAGCTCGCCGCGCTCGCGGGGCTGGTCGCGTCGAGCGGCGACTACCGACCGACCGATCAGCAGGTCGCGGTGAGGGAGGAGCTGACCGCGGCGATCGAGGACCAGCTCGACCGCCTGCGCGTGATCGAGACCGAGGGTCTCCCCCGGTTCAACGAAGCGGTCGCCGCCGCCGGGGTTCCGGCGGTGACGACCGAACTCTGACTCGCTCCGGGCGGGCGCCCGCGGCCGGGGGGATCAGTACGCGGCCATGTAGCTCTCGATCACGCGCTTCTCGTCCGAGCGGATCGTCATGCCGTTCGGCCCCTTGCCGATCATGGTGACGCTCTTCGCCGGCTCGCCGGTCGACTCGTACTCCTTCAGGCCCTCGCTCCCCTCCTCGAAGACCCACAGGCGGCCGTCGACGACGAACGTCTCGAACCCGGGACGATCGAACCCGTCGGTCGACGCCTTCGCGGCGCCGACGACCTCGTCGGCGGCGGCCTCGACGGCGTCGCTCGAGCAGGCGACGGGGAACAGCGAGCAGGTCGCGGCCAGGGCGAGGCCGACGGGGAAGAGGGTCCGCATCCGAGTCTCTCCAGTGCAGGGCATCGGGCCGTGCCCAGCGCGACGGCCGAGTCCCGAGAGTTCACGAAGAGACCGTCAAGGGGGCTCGCCCCTCGAGTCAAGCGCTCGTCAAGTCGGCGAGCGACGCCGGACGTCGAGCATCGTGTACCAGGAGAGGGAGCGGACGAGCGGGAGGCGCGAGCAGACGCGGTCGACCCGGCGGAGCAAGCGGCCGGTCGACCGGGCGAGGCCGGCCGGGAGCCACTTCAGGACAGGGACGACGTCCGGGTTGTCGCAGAGCGTGTAGGCGACGAACCCGAACCGGATCTCGCGCCGGACCTCGAGGCCCGCCCGGTCGAACATGTCGCGGAGCTGGGCCCGGGTGTACGCGCGGTCGATGGTGTGCGTCTTCCCGAACGAGGGACGGCGCCGGATGAACCAGCGCGCCAGCCGGAAGAGCGGGTTGTCGTTCGCCGGCTCCCCCACCACGACCCGTCCGTCCGGCTTCAGCACCCGGCAGATCTCGGCGAGGACGCGGACCTCGTCGTCCATGTGGTGCAGCGCCGAGCGGCAGAGGACGCGGTCGACCGAGTCGGACGCGACCGGGAGCGCCGTCATGTCCCCGCGGAAGAGCGAGATCCGCGCGTCGGGCGCGGCGCCGGTCCGGTCGTACCCCGCCAGCATCTCCTGGCTGATGTCCATCCCGCTCACCCGGCGGAACCGCCGCGAGAGATGGTTCAGCATGATCCCCGTGCCGCAGCCGAGGTCGAGCGCGTGCGTCCCCGGCTCGTCCGGCGTCAGCGAGAGGAGGATGTCGTTCCGCTCCTGCTGGAAGTCGTCGGCGAACGGATAGCCGGCGCGGCGGCGGTACATCTCCGCCACCTCCCGGTGCATCTCGATCTGGTCCTTGCGGTGCTCGGTGAGCGGCGGCATCGGGGGCGAGGGTAGCAGAGGCGGCGAGAACGGGGAGCACGGAACGGACCGGCGGCCGACGGACGCTCCCTTCCGGGTAGGATCGGCGGCGCGGAGACGATCGGGGGATCCGGATGCGACGACGGGCGACGACGGTCTGGCTGGCGGCGGCGGTCCCGGTCCTCGCCGGGGTCTCGGGAGCGGGGGAGGTCGTTCACCTGCTGCAGGGAACGCACCCGTCGGACGGCTTCGGGGCGCAGGTGGCGGGACCGGGCGACCTCGACGGCGACGGCGTGCCGGACGTCCTCGTCGCCTGGCACCTGGGGGCGTCGACGAAGTTCTCCGCCCACTCCGGGGCGGACGCGAGCGCTCTCTACGTCTGGGACGTGCCGTACCTCCCCTCGGGGCCGGTCGTCGACGGTGCGGGGGACTTCGACGCCGACGGGTTCGCGGACGCCGTGCTCCGCGAGGGCCCGCACGTGTCGGTCCGCTCCGGGAAGACCGGCGCCCCGCTGCTCACCGATGCCGCGCCGGCGATGTCGGTGGCGCGAGGGGGCGACCTCGATCAGGACGGCTTCGACGACGTCCTGATCGGCGGGAGCGGCGAGGTCGTCGCCCGGGCCGGTCCCGTCGGCGCCATCCTCCGCGTCTTCCCGGGCCTCGGCCTCCCGGCCGAGACCCTCGGCCGGTCGTGCGATTCGGCGGGCGACTTCGACGGCGACGGCTGGCTCGACGTCGTCGCCGGCGCCCCTTTCGCCGGGAGCGGGCCGTATCAAGACGGGTACGCCGCCGTCTTCTCGGGACTCGACGCCTCCCTGCGGTTCGTCTGGCTCGCCCCGGAGAAGGGGTTCGCGCTCGATGTGGCCGGGATCGGCGACGTGAACGGCGACGGCCGGGACGACGTCGCCGTCAACGTCGATCACGGCGTCAACTCGGTCGACACGAACCGGACCTACGTCTACGCCGGCCCCGCCGCCGACCCCCTCTTCGTTCTCTCGGATCCGATCCACCGCGGCATCGGCCGGTCGATCTCCCCCGCGGGAGACGTCGACGGCGACGGCCGCCCGGACGTGCTGATCGGCGGGTACAACGCCTTCGACGACGCGGGCGCCGCGAGGGTCTGCTCGGGGCGGACCGGCGCGACCCTGCTGGAATGGCTCGGCACCACTCCGAAGGAACGCGTCGGCTCCGGAGTCGCGCTCGTCGGCGATCTCGACGGAAACGCCACCTCGGAGATCGTGGTCGGCGCTCCGGACGTCTCCGGGACGGCGCCGGGACACGCGTTCGTCCTCTCGGACTGCGTCCCGTTCCTCGTCCACGCGTACGGCGCCGGCTGCCCGGGCGCCGGCGGCTTCGTGCCGGCGCTCGACGTCGATCTCTGCCCGATCCCCGGCGGCGTCGCGAGGCTCCGGCTGGTGGACGCGGCGGGCGGTGCCCCGGCGCTCGTGCTCGTCGGCTCGGCGGCGGCCGCCCTTCCGCTCGGCGGTGGCTGCTCGCTGCTCCTGCAGCCGGTGCTGTTCCTCCTCCCGGTCACGCTCGGCGGCGCGGGAGCCGGGGCGGGGAGCCTCCTCGTCGACGTCCCGCTCCCCCCGGGGATCGCCCCGGGGCAGCTCTTCCTGCAGGCGTTCGTGCTCGACCCCGCGTCCCCCGTCGGCACCTCCTCGTCGAACGGAATCTCGGTCACCGTCCCCTGAGTGGAGACCGCTCGATGAACCTCTCCGTCCTCCTCGTGCTGTCCCTCGCCGCGCCGTCGACCTGGACCGTCGACGACGACGGACCGGCGGACTTCTCGTCGATCCGGACCGCCCTGTTCAACGTCGCTCCGGGCGACACGCTGCTCGTCGAGCCGGGGACGTACGGCCCGTTCGTCGCGACCCAGCGGGTGACGATCCTCGGCCGGTTCGGACCGCCCCGGCCGAAGATCCTGGACAAGTCGTACGTGATCGGGGCGCCGGCGGTCACGATCGTCGGCCTCGAGTTCGAGAGCCTCACCGTGAAGGACGTCGTCGGGCGCGCGCTCGTCGACGACTGCGAGATCGAGGACGGCGATCTGGTGATCGACTCCTGCGAGCGGTTCCTCCTCTCGAGGATCGAGGTGCGCACGCCGGCCGCGGCCGGCGGGATCGGCGCCGACGTCGTGTCGTCGCATGGGTTCATGGTGCTGTGCGACGTCGAGGGAGGCGACGGGCCGGGGGGGAGCATCTTCGGGACGCGCGGGGGCGACGGCGGCTCGGCGCTGAGGGTGCGGGGTGGGAGCGAGGTGACGATCGTCGCCAGCCGCCTGATCGGCGGCAAGGCCGGGGTCGGATTCGTGGATGGTCGCGCCGGCGACGGCCTCCTCGTCGAGGGAGGGACGGCGGTGGTCCGCGGTGCGCCGCACGACGTCCTCGACGACGGCGCCTACGACACCTGCTGCGGCGGGACGCCCGGGTTCTCGATCCAGGCCGAGTCCGCCGCGACGGTCGTCTGGAGCGGCGTCTCGCTTCCGGCCGGGATCGGTGGAACGGGGGCCGTCACGCAGGCGCCGGCGGCGGAACCGTACGTGTACGTCACCGGCGACGACCTCCCCGGAGGCCATCGCTCCCTCCGTGTGCTCGGCACCCCCGGAGTCCCGGCGATCGTCCTGTTCGCGACGGAGGCGAAGGTGGTCGACGTCCCCCGGTACGACGGCCAGCTCTGGCTCGATCCGTCGGCCCTCGACTCGATCTGGGTCGCGACGACACCGGGCAGCGCGTCGATCCCCCTCCCGACCGCGCCCGGCCTCGAAGGGAAGAGCCTCGTCGTCCAGGCCGGCTTCCCGACGGTGCCGAGCACGACGAGCCCCGGTGATCACCTCCTGTCGAATCCCGCGCTCGTGGTGATGCGGTTCTGAGCGTCGACGGTGCGGCCGGCGGCGCAACCGCTCACCTCGCCGAGGATCGCGGGCGGAGCGGTCCGTCGCCCGCGGCGCTCGTCCTCGCCCGCCGGCGGGGCTAGACTCATCCCATGCGAATCGCCACCTGGAACGTCAACTCCGTGCGCGCGCGCGAGCCGCGCCTCCTCCCCTGGCTCGAGGCCGAGCGGCCGGACGTCGTCTGCCTGCAGGAGACGAAGTGCGTCGACGAGGCGTTCCCGCGCGAGCCGGTCGAGGAGCTCGGCTACAACGTCGAGCTGTTCGGGCAGAAGACGTACAACGGCGTCGCCATCCTCTCGAGAGAGCCGATGTCCGACGTCCGGCGCGGGATGCCGGGCGAGGAGGAGGACGCCGACCGGCGGGTCGTCGCGGCGACGATCGGCGACCTGACGGTCGTGAACGTCTACGTGGTGAACGGGAAGGAGGTCGGCTCCCCCCACTACGAACACAAGCTCCGCTGGCTCGGGCGGCTCCGCGACTACCTCGCGGAGGAGTTCGACCTCTCCCAGCCGTTCGTGATGTGCGGCGATTTCAACGTCACCTTCGACGACCGCGACGTCTGGGACCCCGAGCTGTGGCGCGAGAAGATCCTCTGCTCGACGAAGGAGCGGGAGGCGCTGGGCGCGATCGTCGACCTCGGACTGCACGACGCGTTCCGGAAGTTCCACGAGGACGGGGGGCACCACACCTGGTGGGACTACCGGATGCTCGGCTTCGCGAAGAAGCGCGGGCTCCGGATCGATCATTTCCTCGTGTCGGACGTGGTGCTCGACCGATCCACGGGAGCGGAGGTCGACCTCGACGCTCGCCGCGGCAAGAAGCCGAGCGACCACGCGCCGGTCGTCCTCACGCTCGAGTCGGATCACCAGGGATGAAGATGATGAACTCGCTGCTCGCCCCGCTCGCGCTCGTCGCCGCCGCCTGCGCCCCGGAGGAGGAGACCGCCGCGCCCGCCGTCGAGACGGACGCCGGATCGGAGTTCCTCCGCTACGTCGAGGAGGAGGAGGGGGGCGGCGCCCGGCTGCAGACCTCGATCGTCCGGTACAAGGACGCCGACGGGCGGCTGGTCGACCTGATCGGGGTCGTCCACATCGGCGAGCAGTCGTACTACGAGGACCTGAACGCCCTCTTCACGACGTACGACGCGCTCCTGTACGAACTCGTCGCCCCGGAGAGCTACCGCCCGACCAAGGACCGGTCGGTCGGCGGGCTCGGGCTGTTCCAGAAGGGGTTCGGCGATCTCCTGCGCCTGACGTTCCAGCTCGACCACGTCGACTACCAGGCCGAGAACTTCGTCCACGCCGACGTGACGCCGACGCGGCTCTCCGAGCTGATGGACGAGCGGGGCGAGAACCTCTTCTCGCTCGTCATCTCGGCGATGCTGACGAGCATGAAGGCGCAGGCCTCGATCGACCCGGAGGAGGCGCAGGCGCAGGGCGTCGAGATGCTGCTCGCCCTCCTCTCGACCGACGGCGGACGGAGCCTGAAGAAGGTGCTCGCCCGGCAGTTCGGCGACCTCGAGCGGATCGCGGCCGGCCTCGGCGACTCGAAGATGGGCGAGCTCCTGCTGACCGAGCGGAACAAGGCGTGCATCGAGGTCGTCGAGGAACAGCTCGACGAGGGGGACCGCCGGCTCGGCGTCTTCTACGGCGCCGCCCACATGCCGGACCTCGAGCAGCGCCTGTTGCGGATGGGATTCGAGCGGGCGTCGGAAGCGTGGATGGACGCGTGGGTCGTCCCGCCGCGCCCGAGGGAGAAGGCGGCCGAGGAGTTCTGAGCGGCCTCGGCGCCCCGAGACGCGAGAACGGACGACCCGGAACTCGCCGGGTCGTCCGTCCGATCGGCCCTCGCTCGGGGGAAGACGGTCAGTTCACCTTCAGCGTGAACTCGATCCACGCCTTCTCGAGCTCCTCGAAGTCGACCCCCTCGAACGCCTTCTCGACCGCGATCTTCCGCGCGTCCCCCTGGCGGCCGCCGAACATCGACGGCGGCGGGACGGCGATCTTCGGCTCCTCGTCCTCCTCTTCCCCCTCGCCGTCCCCGTCCGGGTCGTCGGGCGCGTCCGGCGCGTCGGGAGCATCCGGCGCGTCGGGAGCATCCGGATCGGGCGGGTCCGGCAGGTCCGGGTCGTCGCCGCCGAGACCGGGCGGAACCAGTTCGCCGGCCTTCGCGACCTCGTCCTTCAACGTGTTGAAGTAGACGTCGAGGATGTGCCCCCACTGCTTCTGCTCGCGGCGGTTCAGCCCCTCGCGGAGGAAGTAGATCAGGGACCACCCCTGGGCGTAGCTGACGCCGGGGTACGAGTAGTAGTCGCGCTGGCTGAACCGCACGAGGTCGGCCAGCGGGGTGTACCCCTTCTGCTCCCAGACCTTCTTCTCCTCCTGGGTCTTCTCGTCGATCTCGATCTTGAACGGGCGCGCCCCCTCGCGGATCGCCGACTTCACGGTCTGCATGCGCCAGCGGAACGGTTCGACCTTGAAGCGGCCGCGCACGTAGTCGGCGCCCGCGTAGTAGTCGCCGTGCCCCTCGTTGAACCACGAATGGGGCGCGACGCTGCCGACGCTGTAGTAGATGTACTGGTGGAACGCCTCGTGGTAGAGGACGGCGAGCGTGTCGTCGTCGATCTTCTTCGACGGCGAGGCGTCGTAGAAGACGAGCTCCTCCGTCCCGGAGTTCCAGTAGCCGGCCGAGCCCGGCGGCCCGCCGTACGCGTGGTACTCCTTGCGGGAGCCGCAGACCCGCACGATCGAGACCGCGTCGATCTTCCGGGCGGGCGGGAACTGCACCTCGTACACCTGCTCGCGCAGCTTCTCGATCCGCTCGGCGATCACCTTCGACAGCTGGTGGTTCTTGTTGTCGAGCGTGTTGTAGACGACGATGTAGTTCTTCTTCGGGCTGACCCGGACGCCCCACCCCTTGATCATCCCCGCTTCGATCTGCGCCCGGCGCTTCGGGGAGATCTTCACGTCGGCGAGGGCGTCGACCTCGCGGACGTCCTTCGCGTGCTCGTCGTAGAACTTGAACGACTTCGCGATCCGCTTGAAGTCCTTCAGCATCCGCTCGCCGCGCCGCTTCGACGTGACGAGGTAGATGCCGTACTCGATCCCGTCCTTCTCGTAGACGGCGAGGCTGGCCCAGATGGTGAGATCGTCGTTCCCCGGCTGCAGCGGCGCCTCGTAGGTCCAGAGCTCGCCGTTCACCTTGTCGGCCGAGCGCGTCTTGCGCGGCTTCAGCTTCTCGGGGTCGGCGCGCGTGCCGTCGTGCGCGGGGCGCAGCATCCCGAACGTGCAGTCCCAGGCCGACTTCGGCGCCCAACGGGTGATCGTCGGGATCCCCTCGCGTCCGCCGCCGGTGAGCGGCTTCTTCTCCTCCTTCACGATCCGCACCACGAGGAGCTCGGGGTCGAAGACGTCGCCCCGGTTCGTGCTCTCGTAGAACTTCGCGACCTCGTGCTCGGTCCCGACCTCGGTCGGAACCTGCTCCCATTCGTCGAAGACGGCGAGCGAGAACTTGTGGACGGGGTCCCGGTAGGTCTTCAGCCCGCCGCCTTCGGCGGGAGCGGAGACGACGCAGAACGCCGCCAGGAGACCGGGAACGATGACTGAGCGCATGCTTCCTCCTTGCCGCGGGGGGCCGTTCGGCCGGCGGCGCCCCTTCCTACTACGCACCGACCGTCGGATTCGCTGGCCGTCCCCCTCCGGGCCGCTGCGGTTCTTCCCCTCGGCCGGGCGCGTCGGAGAGGGGAGGGGGGGAGCCCCGATCGGCGCGGCCCGCCCACGATAGCAGGCCGAACGGCGGCGCGGGAACCGGGTTCAGACTCGGTCCGGGTCGATCCGGCGGAGATCGCCCTGCTGGACGACCAGCCACGATCCGTTCCCGACCGGCCGCCGGGCGACGATGACGACCCGAAGCCGATCGTCCCGCCGCGTCGAAACCGTCGTCTGCCGGCATCCGTTCACCTCGACCTCGGACCATCGGACGTCGGGGAACGGGGTCTCTTCCCAGCGAATGCTGCGGATCGACTCCGTCCCCCAGCGGCGATAGACCAGGTCGGAGCGCGCCGGTTCCGCGCGATTCGCCCGGAGTCGAGGGATGCGGATCTCCATGTCGAAATCGAGCGCCGACCCGTCCGGCCGGCGGAGTTCGGCCGTCCCCCTCCAGACGCCGCACCACGGATCGGGCCGAACGGCGACGGCCGCGGGCTCGACGGTCGAATCGGTGGAACCGGTAGAGTGGAGGTCCATATTCAGGTGCGGGTCGAGAACGGCCCGGCGCGGGCGCGGGGACAGGGACGAAGAGGATCGAAGAGCGAACCGCCGATCGTGCGATGCTGGAACGAAATCCGGATCAAGGCGAGATCGTGACCTTGGAAATCACTCGAACCGTGGAGGCCGCCGCATGAAGGGGCTCTGGATCGGGGCCGTCGTGTTGGCCGTGCCGCTGGCGTGGTTCGTCGTCCGACAGCAGGCGGAGTCGAGCCGGCGCTCCGAGCTGCTCGAGGTGTTCGACCACGGCGACCACCTCGAGCGGAACCAGCGGTGGTCGGAGGCGATCGAGGTCTACCGCTCGGCGCTCGCCCTCCCCCTCGACGGGAAGGAGCGCGCCGACCTGCGGTACCGCCTGGCGCGGGTCCGGATCGAAGGGAACGACCTGAACGGCGCCCTCGGGGTCCTCCAGGATCTGACGATCGAGGACGTCGCCCGCTTCCAGATCGACATCGGGCCGCTCTACTTCCGACTCGCCGAACGGGCACGCCTGGCCGGCAACGTCCAACTGGCGATGATCGCCAACCGCCAGGGGACCGCCGTCTCCCCCGCCCGCGTCGAGCAGTTCATGGGGCAGCGCGAGGAGATCGCGACCGATGCGCACCGCGCCGCCGGGCCGGAGGGCGACGACGACGACCCCCCACCCCCCACCGATGACCGCTCGAACGGAGACCGACCGTGAACCTCGGACTCGAGGGACGGATCGCCGTCGTGACCGGCGCCAGCCGCGGCCTCGGCCTCGCCGCCGCCCGGGCGCTGGCGCGGGAGGGCGCGCGGGTCGCCCTCGGCGCGCGCTCGGAGGCCGACCTGGCGGCGGCGAAGGCGTCGATCGAAGGCGACGTCCCGGGCGCGGAGGTGTTCACCGCCCCGCTCGACGTGATCGACCCGGCCTCGATCGACGCGTTCGCCGAGGCGGTCCGGACCGGCCTCGGGGACGCCGACGTCCTGGTCACCAACGCCGGCGGCCCTCCCTCCGGCACGTACGACCAGATCGACGTCGAGCAGTACGGCCCCGCGCTCGACCTCTGCTTCCTGTTCGCGGTCCGCCTGTTCGACCGATTCCTCCCCGCGATGCGCGAGCGCGGGTTCGGCCGGATCGTCCACGTCGCGTCGATCTCCGCCCGCGAGCCGCTCGACGGCCTGATCCTCTCGAACGCGAGCCGCGCCGCCGCCGTCGGGTTCGCGAAGACGGTCGCGAACCAGGTCGCGAAGGACGGCGTCACCGTCAACGTCCTCCTCCCCGGCTTCACCGCCACCGACCGCACCATCGAACTCGCCGACGCCATCGCCGCCCGCGACGGCACGACCCCCGACGCCGTCCGCGCCGCCTGGGAGGCGAGCATCCCCGCCGGCCGCCTCGCCCGCCCGGAGGAGTTCGCCGACGTGGTCGCCTTCCTCTGCTCGGAGAACGCCAGCTACGTCACGGGGACGGCGGTGGCGGTGGATGGTGGTTACCTGCGGGGCAGTTAGGTCGCTGCGCGAGGCGGTGACACCGCTGCGCGGGGCAGGGGCCACTTCGCGTGGAGCGATGGGCCGCTTCGCGGGGGTCCGCTGCGCGCGGGGCGGTGAACGGGGATTCGGCCGCGGGGCGTTCGGCGGCCACGGTCCGCCGGGATC
>JBICIB010000140.1:0-15288 GCA_043101415.1 Planctomycetota bacterium JB042
GGCGACTCCCCCGCGTCGACCCTCGGCGGCGGGGGGGTTCTCCGTCTCGAGGGGAGCCGGAGCGACCGGGCGGGGCCGCCGCGGCCCCGCCCGACGCCCCGGCGCGAGGGTTCAGGGGAGGATGTCGGAGGCCGGGTCCGTCGGGGTCCGGAGCGTGAGGAGGAACTTGACGATCGCCTCCTGGCCCGCGTTCGGGAGGTTCTCGAACGCCTGCCGCGCGGGCGCCGCCTCGCCGCCATGGAGCAGGATCGCGTCCTTCAGGGTGTGCGCGCGGCCGTCGTGCAGGTACGGCGCGGTGTCCGCGACGCCCCAGAGGCGCGCGGTGATGAAGAACGCGTCGAGGTCGCTCCCGGCCGACTCCTTCAGGCCGGGGCCCATGTCGTGCCGCTTCAGGTCGGAGAAGAGCGGGACGCGAACCCCCGGCGTGACGGGGCTCTTCTTCAGCCCCGGAGACTTCCGGAGGTCGGCGCGATAGAAGATGTTCGCGTACGGATCCTCGTCGACCTCGGGGAACGAGTACGTCAGGAACGTGGAGTCGGTGTCGAGGAACGGCACGTGACAGGTCGCGCAGCCGACGGAGTCGAAGAGCTGCTCGCCGGCGAGCGACGCGGGCGTCGGCGGATCGACGCGCGGCGCGTCGAGGTTGGTGCCGAAGATCGAGAGGGCGGTGAGGTCGCCGACCGACAGCTCGTCGGAGACGCCGTCGCCGTCCGCGTCGCCCGGGCCGACCGCCTCGACCGGCTCCATCCCGAAGTGGAACCGCATCGCGTCGACGTCGAAGCCGCGGACGGTCGCGAACTCTCCCTTCCGTCCGAACGGCCGGACGACGAGGTCGTCGTCGATCCCCTCGACCGCGGACGTGTCGAAGTTGCCGTTCCGATAGACGATCGATCCGAACGAGACCCCCTTCGTGACCAGGGCGACCGGTTGTCCCGGGTTGGCGAACGCGTCGCCCTTCAGCTTCTGGAGCTCGGCGGTCATGTCCTTCCCGAGCCGCTCGATCCCGCCCGAGCCGAACAGGAACGGCGGGTTGATGAACCGCCCGTCCATCGACGCCTCGCCCGCCTGCGCCGCGTCGGCGACGTCGATGAAGGTCGGCTGGAACACGACGTTCGCGTTGCTCCCCGCGACGCCGCCGACGCCGAAGGTGAACGGGACGGTGAGGTTCGACACGACGGCGTGGCACTCCATGCACGTCTGGGCGTCGAGCCCGTTCACGCGCAGATGCAGTCCGTTCCCCTGGAGGGTCGGCCGCCCGCCGGGAGAGACCGTGTCGAGCGGATTGATCGGTCCGTCGCCGTAGCCGATCTCCTCGGTCATGGGAGTCGAGAAGACCATCATGCCGCGTTCGCGGATCTGCTTGAGACCGACCTGGAACGTGGCGATGTCGGCCTGGGTGATCACGTCGGTCTGGAAGACGGGGGGTTCGATCTGGGCGGCCGCCGGACCGGCGACCACCATCACCGCGGCGAGCGCGGCGAAGCGGCTGGGACGCATGGGAAGGAACTCCAGAAGGGCTGGGCAGGAAGAACGGGAGGCGGGACGCCGGCCCCACCGGGGAGCGCCGACGCGGAGGGTCGACGCTCGCTCGGGGGCTCGCCCGCAACGGTGGGACGATCGACCGGGATCCGAGGTTCTCGGAATCGAGGCCGACCCGCCCGCGAACCGCATTTTACCGCATCCGCCGAGGTCCGTGCCGCGTCGTGGGCGCCGGTCTACTCGTGCCGCAACGCGACGATCGGGTCGAGGTTCGCGGCCCGCACGGCGGGGTAGATCCCGAAGATCATGCCGATGGCGAGGCCGATCCCGGCCGAGAGGAGGATGCTGAACGGGGTCACGATCGTGGGCATGTCCGCGAAGCGTTCGATCAGCCGCGGGATCAACACGCCGACGCCGATCCCGGCGAGCCCGCCGGCGCTCGAGAGGACGGTCGTCTCGATCAGGAACTGGCGGACGATCTGTCCCTTGCGCGCGCCGATCGCCCGTCGGATCCCGATCTCCCGGGTCCGCTCGGTGACCGACGCCAGCATGATGTTCATGATCCCGATCCCGCCGACGAGCAGGCTGATGCCGGCGATCGAGCCGAGGACGATGTTGAACCGCCGCTTCGTCTCCTCGGCCGATCGGAGGAGCGCGAGGGGGACCTCGATGGCGTAGTCCTTCGACTTGTGGAACCGCTCCAGCATCCGTTCGATCGCCGCCGCCGTCGCCTGGACCTCGTCCGTGTCCCGGACCTCGACGATGATCTGGTGCAGCTCGACCATCTCGCGTTCGTCCGACCCGGCGGTCCGCCGCCGCGACATGTCGCCGTAGCGCGTCCGCGCCACCGCCAGCGGGATGTACGCGTCGATCGACTCGTCCGGGACCTGGACCCCCTCCGCGCTCGTCTCGTTCCGCACGATGCCGACGACCTCGAAGTAGAGGCCGCCGATCTTGATCGACTGGCCGACGACGTTCTCGTTCGCGAGCAGCCGCCGGGCGCCGTGTTCGGTCAGCACGACCGAGTTCGTCGAGCCGTCCATGTCGAACGACCGGAGCGTCCGCCCGGCGAGGACCGGCCGCCGCACCAGGTCGAACCAGTCGACGGTCGTGCCGACCACGCGGAGCTCGAGCTGCCGCTCGCCGAGGCGCCCCTCCTTGCGGACCTGCTTGACCGGGACCGTCCGGACGACCGACTCGAACGACGTCCGGATCCGCTGCTCGTCCTCGTACGTCAGGCCGTAGATGCTCATCCGGCGCCGGACGGCCCCCGGCTGGTCGTCCTCCGCCGACTTCTGGGCGGTCAGGATGAGGTTGTTGCTGCCGAGCTTCCGGATCCGCTCCAGCGCGTCCTCGCTCGCCCCCTCGCCGACCGCGAGCATGGCGACGACCGAGCCGGTCCCGAACACGACGCCGAGCATCGTCAGCATCGACCGGAGCTTGTGCAGCATCAGCGTCTTGACGCCGAGCCGGATGTCGCGCGTGAGCTCCAGGATCCTCATCGGGGGCGCTCCTCGACCTTGTGGACGCGGCCGTCCCGCATGTGCACGCTCCGGTCGGCCCAGGCGGCGATGTCCGGCTCGTGCGTGACCATGACGATCGTCTTCCCCTGATCGTTCAGCGAGCGGAGCAGGGTCATGATCTGGTCGCTCGTCGCCGAGTCGAGGTTGCCGGTCGGCTCGTCGGCGAGGAGGACCTCGGGATCGTTCGCCAGCGAACGCGCGATCGCCACCCGCTGCTGCTGCCCGCCGGAGAGCTCGGTCGGACGGTGGTCGAGACGTTCGCCGAGGTCGACGCGCGAGGCGAGCTCGGCCGCGACCTCCGCGCTCTCGGCGGGCGGCGTGCCGCGATAGAAGAGCGGCAGCTCGATGTTCTCCCGGACCGTGAGCTGCGCGATCAGGTTGAAGCTCTGGAACACGAAGCCGAGCTTGCCGAGCCGCACCGCCGACAGGCGGTCGTCGTCGAGGCCGGAGACGTCGATCCCGTCGAGCAGGTAGCGCCCCGTGGTCGGTCGATCGAGACAGCCGAGGAGGTTCAGCATCGTGCTCTTCCCCGAGCCGCTCTTCCCCATGATCGCGGTGAAGCTCCCGCGACGGAAGTCGAGCGTCACGCCGTCCAGGGCGCGGACCTCCGAGGTCCCCATGCGGTAGACCTTGTGGACGTCCTCGAGCGTGATGACGGAGCCGTCCGGCGCGGCGCCGCTCATGAACCCGGGCCGCCCCCGGCGTCGGGCCGGCTGGCCGGCGCCTCGGTCGATCGCGGGCCGCCGTCTCGCTCCCGCCCGCGTCCCCGGTCCGAGCCCTCGGCGGCGGCGCCGGACGCCTCGGCTCGGCGCGGACGGCGGGTCCGCCCCTCTCCGTCCGACGGCCGCCCCCTCGTCGCGCGCTCGCCGCCGTCGTCGCCCTCGTCCGCGTCGTCCTCTGGGGTGTCCGGCGCCGGCGGTGCGCCGCGTTCGAGCGTCGAGTTCTGGAGCGGCGGCGTGAGCGAGACGCGCTCGCCCTCGGCGAGTCCGGAGGCGATGTGGATCATCTGGTTGTCGTCGAGACCCGTCTCGACCTCGCGCGCCTCGAACGTCCCGTCGGGCCGCAGCACGTGCACGGTCGGCGTCCGGCCGACGCGGACCACGCACTGGACCGGCACGTAGACGACGTCCTCGAGCTCGGCGACGATGATCTCGGCGCGGCAGCTCATGCCGGTCCGGACGCCGTCGAGCACGCCGTCGAGGTCGATCTCGGCCGGGTACTCCTTCAGGTCCGGGTTCAGCCAGGAGCTCCGTCCGTCGGGGAGCGGCGAGATCTTCGCCACGGTCCCGGAGAACCGCCGGCCGGGGAGCGCGTCGATCTGGACGTCGACGCGCTGGCCGGCCTTGACCTTCTTCAGGCTCGACTCGTGGATCTGCACCTCGGCCATCATCGAGCCGGTCGTCGGGAGGTGGATCAGCTCCTGACGCTCGCGGACGGACTGTCCCTCCTCCAGCGGCTCGTCGTCCCGCCGCCAGTTGCCGCGCCCGGTCGTGGCGTAGACGACCATCCCGGCGCTCGGGGCGACCATCCGGCAGTTCTCGATCTGGCGGTCGAGCTTCTCGAGGCGGAGCTGCTGGCGGTTGTACTCCGACTCCTTCGCCCGGAGCTCCGCCTCCGCCTGGACGGTGTTCGCGGCCGCCTTCCTCTTCACGCGCTCCAGGGCCCGGTCGGTCTGCTCGACCGCGGCGGTGAGCTCGTCCTTGGTCCGCTTGTAGGTGTACTCGTTCAGCAGCGACAGGGCCTCGACCGCCAACTTGTGCTCGAGCTCCGCCCGGTTCTTCGCGAGGCGGTCGCCGTCGAGCTCGGTCTGCGAGATGTACTTCTCCTCGAAGAGCTGCTCCGACCACCGGAGCGTCTCCGTGGCGTTCTCGAGCTCCTCCAGGGCGAGCGTGATCTCGGCCTCGGCCTCGGTCACCAGGCGCGGGAACTCGCCTTCCTCGTACTTCTTCAGGTCCTCGATGGCGAACCGGTGGGCGAGCTCCGCCTCGGCGATGTCGGACTCGGCCTGGCTCATCGTGATGGCGAGGTCCTCGCGGGCCTTCACGTACGCCGCCTCGGCGTTCTGCACCGCGATCTGGCGGTCGGTCCGGTCCTCGACCAGCTCCGAGGCGTCGAGCTCGACCAGGAGGTCGCCCGGTTCGACGTGCGTCCCTTCGTCGACGAGATAGATGATCGTCGTCTGCCCCTCGACCTCGCTCTTGATGACGACCTGGTCCTTCGCCTGGATCGTCCCCGAGTCGCTGACGCCGATCCGGAGGTCGCCGCGCTTCGCCGCGAAGGTCGCCTCGTCGGAGTCGAGGCCGGTCGTCGCCTCGCGACCGAGCCGGACCCAGGCCGCCACGGCGGTCCCGAGCACGAGCAGCGCGAGCATCCAGGCCCACCCGCTTCGAGATCGTGATTCAGGAACGCGGCTCATCGGTCGTCCTCTCCTCGGGCACGTACTCGGTCCAGAGTCCGCTCGGCCCGACCTGCAGCAGGCCCGTGTCCCGCTGCAGCTCCAGCTCTGCGATACGGTACGCGACGAGGGCCGCGGTGAGGTCGTTCTGCGCGGAAACGAGATCCTCCTGAGCCTCCAGGAGGTCGCGTGTCTGCGCCCTCCCGGCGTCGAGCGACATCCGGGCCGAGTCGACCCGGCGTTCGGCGACGAAGACGGCCGCCGCCTCGATCCGCTGCGCCTCCCGCGTCTGCAGGAGCGTCCGGAGGCGATCGCGGACCTCGCTCTTCACCTCGTCCTCGAGGTCCTGGTAGCTGCGGACCGCCCGCTCGAGGTCGATCCAGGCGTTCCGGTAGTCGTTCCGTTCGGCGACCCGCTGCAGCGGGAGATCGACTTCGAGGGTCGCCCCGTACGCCGCGTCGCTGGTCCTGAGCGTCGTCGAATCGGCGAGGAGGGCGGAGGAGGCCGACGTGCGGCGGGCTCCGAACGATCCGCTCCCGAACAGGGCCGCGCCGGCCCCCAGCGCATCCGCCCGGATCGCGACCTGCCGCTGCGCGTCGTACACGGTCCCCTCGGCCACGTGAAGGTCGAGTCGGTGCCCGAGGGCGAGGGCGATCGCCTCGTCCTGGGCGAGCTCGAGCGGACCGGCGCGCCCGAGACCCGGGTCGGGGAGGACGATGGGGGAGTCGGCGGTCGCGGCCTCGCCGCTGGCGTCGCGGTCCTGGCCGCCCGCGACCATGCGTTCCGCGTCCTCCATCGTGATGTCGAGCCGCTCGCGCACCGCCTCCCCGAGCCGACTCAGCTCGTCCCGGTCGAGTTCGATCGCGGCGTCCGGAGGGAGCCCCAGGGTGACGCGGAAGTCGTCCCGCGCCCGGTCGTACGTCTGGAGGGCACGAATCCACGAGTCGCGCGCCTGGAGCTCGCTCTGCACCGCCTGGTCGACCTGGATCTGGTCGCGGCGGCCGGCGTCGGCGAGGCGCCGGAGCTGCCGCGCCGAGAGGACGAGGCTCCGGTAGTTCTGCTCCGTGTTCTGGACCCGGTCGTACGACTGCAGCACGTCGAGGTACTCGCTCGCCACCTGGACGGCGAAGGTGCGCTTGAACCGCTCGAAGGAGAGGACCTGGTAGAGGGCCTCCCGCTCGGCTCGGATCATCGGCTCGGCGACCACGAAGCGTCCCGCGCCGCGGAGCAGCGGGATCGAGATCGAGGCGTCGGCGAACACGCCGGTCGACCGTTCGCGAGGTGCGGTGAGCAGCCGGATGAGGTCGAACCCCAGGGCGCCGGTCATCGTGATGCCGTTCTGGAACCGTTGGACGACGGACAGCTCCGGAGTGCCGCGGATCGTGGTCGTCCTCGTCCGGCTCGGCTCGGTCGACAACGTGCTCGCCAGCTCGCCGGTGAGCACCGCGCCCCACTGCGACTCGAAGGCGTTTCGTTCCAGGTCGAGCCCGAGCGCGGCCCGGAAGACCTCCTCCTTCCGGAACTGGTACTCCCGGCTGCTCTCCGCGGCGAGCTGCAGGGCCTCGAGCATCGTCAGCTCGATCGGTTCGTCGTTCGCGGGGTCGAGCCGATCGAGGAACTCCGACGGCGCCCCCCGGCCGTCCAGCCGGTCGTCCTCGGGCCAGTGATCGATCGGGTGGAGCTCGGCCGTGGAGAGCGACGCCCGGATGGCGTGAGGCAGCTGCTGGTTCAGGATCAGTCGTCGCCGGAACGTCTCCGAGGGGCGCTCGATCGTGAACGACCCGGGTGCGCCGAAGGCGGCCTCCTGGGCGCGATGGACGTTGTCGAGCGCCGCGCTGTCGGCCTCTTCCGACCAGTCGCCTGGACCGTAGCAGCCGAGGAGCAGGGCGAGAACGACTGGAGCCGCCGGAGGTGGCACGAGGGCGACCGGTCGGTTCCGCATCGGGGGTGGGGGACTCCGGAATCGGGCGAAGCGGCGTAAACCGTCGAAGATATCAGAGGATGTGGCGTCCGGGCAACGAGGGACGGGGGCGATACGATGCGGGCGCATACGTCCGGAGGGGCCGATCGTGCGGACCAAGGGCGCGCTGCCGCTCAGAGTCGTGACCTGGAACATCCACAAGGGGATCGGCGGCGTCGACCGGCGCTACCGTCCCGAGCGGGTGATCGAGGTCCTCGCGGAGTGCGACGCCGACCTCGTGCTCCTGCAGGAGGTCGACGAAGGCGTGCGGCGCTCCCGGCGCGACCGCCAGGTCGACGTGCTCGGCGACGCGCTCGGCCTCGGCCACCGGGCGTACTTCCCGAACCACACCCTGAAGGAGGGGCACTACGGCAACGCGATCCTCTCGCGATTCCCGATCGATCACGCCGAGAACCTCGACCTCACCCTCCCGTTGAAGAAGAAGCGCGGCTCCCTTCACGCCCGGCTGACCGTCACCGACGGGAAGCGGCGGGCGCGCGTCTGGATCCACAACGTCCATCTCGGCCTCGCGGAGTACGAACGGAAGCGGCAGCTCCAGCGGATCCTCGACTGGCAGGCGGGGCACCGGATGTCCGATCGGACGAGCGTGCTGATCGGCGGCGACCTGAACGACGTCTGGAACACGCTCGGGCCGACCGTGCTCGAGCCGGCCGGGTTCGCGGGGATCGGCGTGCGTCCGAAGACGTTCCCGGCCGTTCGACCCGTCCGGCCGCTCGACGCCGTCTTCGTGCGCGGGCCGGCCCGGATCACCCGCGCCGGCGCCATCGTCAAGCCGCCCGCCCGCGACGCCTCGGACCACCTCCCGCTCGCCGTGTCCCTGCGCGTGCGCTGCGCGTCCCGGGCGCGGCTAACGGGCCGGCGCGACGTCCGCCAGGAACTCCATGATCCGCTCCTGAACCTCCTTCTCGTGGAGGTTGCCGAGGTGCCCGCCCTTCTCCTCCAGCACGAAGTCGCCGTCCCCGACGACGCCTCGCAGCCAGCCGACGTCCTCCGGCGCGAGCAGGAAGTCGTCGGCGTTCGTGAAGACCCGGACCTTGTCGTTCCTCGTCAGGGCGGCCTCGTGCCGGCGCAGGTCGCAGCGTTCGAGCAGATCGGCCGGCGAGGCGATCGAGGAGTCCCGTTCCCGGTAGTACGGGAACGCGAACGCGTGCAGGTACTCCGCGAACGAGTACTCCCGGATCTCCCGGTACGCGGACGTCCGGTTCATCGAGGACCGCTCGGTGAGGAGCACGCCCAGATCCTCCCGGTCCTGACCGGAGAGGATGAGCTCGACGAGCGTCACGCGGAACGCGAGACCGATCAGGTACTCCGCCTCCGTCTTCGTGAACGGGAGGAGCACGCCCGGCTCGAGTTCGCCCTGCTTGTAGAGCGAGACCGCCTTGTCGAGCACGCCGTCGACCCACGGGAGTCGCATGTGCTCGGGGAACCGCATCGGAGTGTTGAAGTAGGCGTCGAGCTTCTCCATCCCCCGCTCGAACCGCACCGGCGGGTTGATCGCCACGTACCGGTCGAAGGCGACCCGGTCCGACGTCCCCTCCGCCGCGGCGATGAACAAGGTGTGGAACGCGCCGAGCGACATGCCCATCAACGCCTTCCCGGTGATCCGGTCGCCGTACGCCGCGTCGAGGTCGTCCCAGATGGCGTCGAGCACCCCGTGGACGTCCTCCGCGTCGACGGGCGCGTACCCGGGGACCGGGCCGGACGCCGCCTGCTGGATGAACTCCCAGTTCATCGCGCTGCTGATCGTCACCACGGAGAAGCCGCGGTTCCAGGCCATCTCCGCCAGGCCGAGCGCGGACGACGACTCGCGGTGCCCGCCGAGGCCGGGGATCACGAAGAGGACCGGAGCCGGGTCGTCCTGCAGGAACAGGTCGTACGTCAGGTCGAGCCCCGTGGCCGGGGCGACCACGTCCCGCCGCGACGCCTCGTCGGGGAAGTCCGGGTCCCGGTTCGCGAGGTAGACGGCGCCGATCGTCTCCACGGCCGGGTCCTCGGTCGGGACGAACTCCATCGCCTTGTCGTCCGCGTGACGCGTGAGGACCCAGAGCATCCGGCCCTTCGCGTACGGGTCGTAGTTCGTGTGCACGAACTGGTAGTACTGGTCGAGGTAGTCCGTCCCCTCGTTCAGCCCGCGGAAGGCGCTCCCGCCGAGCAGGTAGGTCGCCGGGTCGAGGAGCATGTCGAACGGCATCGCCGTGGCGTCGCGCGAGGTGCTCGGCCCCATGAACGGGATGACGAGGTAGCTCGACTCCTCCCAACCCCACGATCGGAACGCGCGGCCGACGTCCTCGTCGGACGGCTCGATCCCCCACGCGGACGCGGGGTCGAAGATCCCGAGCAGTCCGACGGTCGTGTTGATGCCGAACCGCGCCGTCTCGCGCCCGGCGCCGCCCCACATCCCCTGCAGGAGGTTGCCGAACAGGCGGACCGGCCAGCGGAAGTTCTCGAAGATGTTGCCGATCCCCTCGCGGACCGGCCGCGGCATGATGAACGACCACCCGGTCGCGAGCGGGGTGACGAGGCCGACGACGAACCCGTGGTTGAAGCCGGAGACCCCTCGGTTCATCGGTTCGACCGGGTCGTGGAAGACCGGGAACGGCGTCTCCTCGTCGCTGAAGACCGCCGGGTCGGCGGACCGATCCTGCGACCAGTCCCGCTGTCTCAGTTCGGTGTTGCAGGCCGACGGCAGCAGCGGGACGAGCAGGAGACAGAGGGCGGGGATGCGCCGCATGGGATTCCTCGAGATCGGTGCCGGAGGTCGGCGGGGGAGTCTACGGATCGAATTCGACGGCGGCGTCCGGCCCATGATCGCCCGAAGGGGGCTCAACCCGCCTTGCTGACGATGTAGGCGACCTCGCCGTTCCTCAGGATCCGGCGGTACGTCGTGTCGCCGACCTTGAAGTGCACCTTCCCCCCCTCCTCGCTCTTCACGGCGCCGGACGGGATCGCGTCCACGACCGCTCCGAACGGCGGCTCGACCACGCGGTAGGCGACCTTGCCGGAGACCAACATCCGCTGGTAGTAGAGGCCGCCGTGGTACGCGTACGACTTCCCGGACGCGAGGATGCGCTGGCTCCCGGCCGGAGGTTCGGCGAAGAGGGTCCCGGGGTCGATGTCCGGCGCGGGGGACACGAACTTGTCCTGCAGCGTGTGTCGTTGCCGGACCTTCGGCCGCCGATCCGCCGAGCTCTTCCTCGACTCGCCCGGGTACGAGTCGCCGCCGCCGAAGCGCCGCCACGGCATCCGGGACTTCTTGCCGTACTTCAGCGATCCGCGGCCGCCGAAGGCGTCGACGGCCGCGAGGGCGACGAGCATCGCGATCAGCGACGCCGCCATGAGGCGCGGCGCTCGCAGCTTCACCGTCCGCCCTCCTCGGTCTCGTGCTCGAACACCTCGATCTGCTCGTACCCCTCCGGGGCCTCGAACGCGAAGGTCGCGGGATCGACGGCGTCGAGCTTCCGGAGGTCGCGGATCGTCGCGGTGTACTGGGGGTGGCCCGGCTCGTTCTTGTACGTGATCACGATGCGTCGCGGCACGGGGACCTCGCCGGCGTCGACCCAGATCTGCCAGTCGACCTCGTCCTGCCGGAACGCCAGGTGATGGCAGGGGTTCCCGTCGACCGAGTGGAGGCCGGCGTGGAAGCCCGACCGCACGCGCTCGGTGAACAGCGTGAGCGGGTCGGACGAGAAGAGGTCCGCGAGCGGCAGGCTCATCGCGTACCGCTCGGCGAGGTGGTCCATCGCCGCGTCGATCGTCTCCGGGACCTCGACCGTCGCGTGCACCTCGTGCCCGTGATCGGCGACGCTGAGCGTCCGGCCGTCGAGCCAGTACGTGCGGTCCTCGACGTCGCCCTCCACGTGGACGTGGATCTGGCGGGGGCGTTGGACGGTCGCCGTGCTCCGCTGGGTGAACAGGAGCTTCTGACCGTTCTCGAGCACCTCCTCCTCGGAGCTCTCGGTCTCGAACCGGAACGCTCGCAGGCTCGTGAGGTGACCGCACATCGCCTCGATCACCGCGGTCGCCTCCGGGTCGACCGCGGGCTCGGCCGAGCCTCCCTCGCTCGACGATCCCATCAGGCAGACGGCGGTCGCGCCGAGCGCGACGAGGAGCGTGCCGGGTCCGAGTCTCATGGGACGGCCTTTCTCTGGGATGGGGCGCACTTCCCCTCGAGTCTCGAGCGCGCCGTCGTGTCGAAGGTCGGCCGGATCGTATCGGGGGTCGTCCGGGACGACAAGCCGCCCGTCGCCGGCGACCCCTTACGATCCGGTCCGGGAGGACTCCCGTTTGGACCGACTGCTGGCCGACGCCCGGAACGGATCGACGTCGGCGCTCGAGGAGATCGCGCGCCGGTTCCGGCCGCTCGTCGCGACGTACCTCGAGCGCCGGGTCGGCTCGCACATCCGTCGGCGGGAGGCGATCGACGACCTGACGCAGGAGGTCTTCGCGCGCGTCCTGCCGGCGCTCGACACGCTCCCGCCGGATGCGACGCTCGACACGCTCGCCGGGAGGCTGCTCAAGAACGCGCAATGGGTGGTCGCCGCGTCCTCGCATCGGGCGGCGCGCTTCGCCGGCGAGTCGGCGGCGCCGGACGCGGCCGTCGCGACGCCGGAGCGGACGAAGGGTCCGGTCACGCTGAAGGACGAGCTCGACCGGCTGCGCGCCCTGACCGATCGGATGGCCGACCCGGCGCGCCGCGTCCTGCTGGGGCGCATGGAGGGGCGGAGCTTCGAGGAGCTGGCCGCGGAGTCGGGGGAGAAGGTCGACACGGTGCGGAAGCGATACCTCCGCGCGCTGAAGGAGCTGCGGGAGAGGATGGGCGGGGGACCGGACGGTCCCGGGTGAGCTCCGGGGCTCAGCGCGCCGCCTCCCCGCGGCCGGCGTCGACCTGCTCCCGAAGTTCCCGGCCCCACGCCTCGACCGCCGCCGCGGCGTCCCCGCCCGCGGCCTCCGCGCGGGCGCGCCAGCCGGCGATCGACCGCTCGGCCCGGTCCGGATCCCCGCCGCGGACGAGGATCTCCACGAGGAGGCGCATCGCCTTCGAGACCTCTTCCGACGCCACGCCCTCCGCCTCGCACCGGATCCGAACGACCTCGTCGAGCCGGTCCGCGGCCGCGCCCGGCTCTCCGAGGTGGTGGAGCGTCACGGCGTGGTTCGTCGCCAGCGTCAGGAGTTCCGGGTCGGTCGGTTCGCGTTCGCGGCTCCAGACCTCGAGCACGTGCCGCTCGAGCTCGGCCGCCCGTGACGCGTCCTCGCACCGCCGCGCGTCGAACGCCGCGCCGCACGCGACGACGAGCGTCCTCGTCGCGTCGGGGCCGTGGAGTTCGCGGTAGCGGGCGAGCACCTCCTCCCGGAGCGCGAGCGCCTCGCGGTGACGGCCGTCGAGGGAGAGGCAGCGCGCGAGCTTCTCCCGCGCGTTCCACGTCCCCGGATCGTCCGGGGCGTCCGCGGCGCGCCGCTCCACCACCTCTCGCCACGCCGTCTCCGCCTCGTCGAGGCGGCCGCTCCGCGCCAGCAGGTCGGCGACGTTCTCCATGCTCTGCCAGGTGTGGGGGTGCGAGTCGCCGAGCCGCTCGCGACGGCGAGCGAGCGCGGCCCTCGCGAGGCGCTCCCCCTCGTCGAACGCGCCGAGCCGGACGAGGTGGGCCGCCAGGTTCGCCTCGGCCGTCCAGGTGTCCGGGTGGTCCGGCCCCAGCCGCGACCGGCGCGCGGCGAGCACCTCGCGCGCGAGCGGGACCGCCTCCTCGACGCGGCCGAGGGCGTGGAGCCGTTCCGCGTGGTTGTTCAGGACGGTCAGCGTCTCGGGGTGCCGCGGGCCGAGGACGCGCCGGTACGCGGCGAGCATGTTCCGGTCGAGCCGCTCCGCCTCGTCGATCCGCCCGAGCCTCCGCAGGACCTGGGCGAGTCCGGCCTGCGCCCGCCAGGTCTCCCTCGAGTCGGCCCCGAACCGTCGGACCTGCCGCTCCAGGACGTCGCGGAACATCGGCTCCGCGCTCGTGCACTCGCCTCGGGCGCAGAGGGTGCTCGCGAGGTTGAAGACGGCGATGACGGTGGACGGGTGGTCGTCGCCGAGTCGGCGCCGGTACGCCTCGACGAGCTCCGTCTCGAGCCGCTCGACCTCCGGGCCGGGCGAGACGGCGGAGAGGAGGAGCGACAGCGCCGATCGCGCGTGGAGGGTGCGCGGGTCGTCCCGGCCGGCGATCCGGATCCAGGTGTCGGCGACCGCGCGCTGCTCCCGCACCGCCTCCTCGAGGCGCCCCGCGTCGTGGAGCGTCTCCGCCCATCGCTGGCGCGCGCCGAGCGTCCGCGGGTCGTCCGGGCCGTGCGCCGCCGTTCGGAGCGCGACCACCCGGGAGAGCTGTCCCTCCGCCGCCGCCGGCTCGCCGAACGCCAGGAACGTCTCGGCGAGGCTGTCGCGCACGGCCGCCTCCATCTCCGGGTCGGCCGCGAACTCGCCGGGGAGGCGTCCCGCGGCACGATGCGCCATCTCGAGCGCGGTCACCAGCCGGCCGTCCTCCCACGGGTCGGCCTGCAGCATGGCGCTCTGGAAGTCCGCGACGGCCCGCGCGACGTTCCGCTCGCGGGCGACGGCCCGGGTGTTCTGCCGCTGTTGGATCGCGACGGCGGCCGCGCCGGCGAGCAGGCTCGCGAGCGCGAGGACGGCGGTCGCGGCGAGGGCGCGGTTCCGGCCGACCCACTTCCGGAGCGATTCGAGCGCGCCGATGCGATGCGCGGTCACGACCCGCCCCTCGAGGTAGGCGCGCAGGTCGTCCGCGAGCGACCGCATGTCCGGGTATCGGTCGTCCGGCTCCCGGGCCATCGCGCGCTTGCAGATCGCCGTGAGCTCCGCCGGCGCCCGCGGGGCGACCTCGCGGATCGGCGCGGGCGGCCCGTCGCGCACCCGGTCGAGCAGGTCGTGGGCGGACCCCCGCTCGCCCGCCGTCGCGTACGGCCTTCGCGCGGCGAGGAGTTCGTACAGGATCGCGCCCATGCCGTAGACGTCGGACCGCGGACCGACGCGGGCGATCTCGCCGCGCGCCTGCTCGGGCGCCATGTACGCGGGGGTCCCGACGACGTCGCCGTCCAGGGTCGCGGCGGGGGGGCGGGGCGTGGGGTCGCGGGGGTGCTTCCGCTCGCTCGTGATCGTCGCGCCCGGCGCGTCGGGTCGGCGGTCCGCGCGCCGGTCCACCGGCTCCAGCAGGCGGGCGAGACCCCAGTCGAGGACGTACGTCTCGAGGAAGCGTCCGACCATCACGTTGCTCGGTTTCAGGTCGCGGTGGAGGACGCCGCGCTCGTGCGCGAACGCGACGGCTTCGCAGGCGCGGAGGATCACTCCGACCGCCCGGACCTCGCTCCAGCCCTCCTCCCCCGTCGCGACGTGCGTGAAGACGCGGTGGAGGTCCTCCCCCTCGACCAGGGGCATCGTGAAGTAGACGCGGCCGTCCTCGGCGACGCCGAGCTCGTGCACCGGGACGATCCCGGGGTGCTGGAGCTGCGCCGTCACCTGCGCCTCCTCCAGGAACCGGCCGAGGGCGCCGGCGTCGCTCGAGGGGTCGCCGCGCGCGACCGGGGGCGACGCCACGACCTTCATCGCGAGCGGGCGGCGGAGGAGCTCGTCCCGGACGCGCAGCACGACGCCCATCCCGCCGCGCGCGATCTCGCCTTCGAGGCGGTACCGGGGCCGGGACGGGTCGAGCCGCGGGAGGCGATCGAGGAAGAGCGACCAGGCGCCGGGGCGGCCGCCGTCGAGTCCCGGCGAGGGGGCGGCCTCGTCGTGCATCCGGCGGAGCGCCTCGGCGTGCGCGGGGTGGCTCGCGAGGAACGCGTCGAACTCCGGCGCGTCGCCGCGCTCCATCGCCTCGAGGAAGTCGAGTTAGAGCCGCTCGGTCTCGGTCAGCTCGGACGGGCCGTCG